>JAFGTL010000199.1 GCA_016934125.1 Candidatus Hydrogenedentota bacterium | reverse complement strand
CCCCGTCAACCTTCCGGCGCGCCCTCAGCCGCGGCGGGATTGGGCTTCTGCTTCGTCAGCAGGTAGCCGGACACGGCATCCGTGAACGCACGGCAGTCGCCGAAAGGTCGATCCAGCCCGTACAACGCGGCCTCGCGCGCATCGCCGAGGAAGCGCCACTGCCCCGCACTCTTCTCGAGCGAGATCGCCCTATGTGTTTCCGGGCATCGGTTCAGCCGGGCGGAATCGTGGCGTGGCAGCCCTTCTCCCCCCTGCCCCTGTACATGTCGCCTAAAGACGCGGCTATCTGCGGCGGCGGCGAACCACGGCGAGGCCGGCCAAGCCAAGGCCGAACAGCGTCATCGATGCCGGCTCGGGCACGACTTCCGCGTACAGCGTCACCGCGCCGCCGTAGTAGTCATAGAGCTCGGATTCGTCGAGCAGACTGACGTACGAGAACACGCCTTCGAAGTAGAACCGATTGCTCAGCCCGAGATCGGCGAGCGCAGTCGTCTCGGGCGTCGGATAGAACCAATGGATGTCGCCGTCGGTGGACAGCCACCCCGAAATCTCGAGCGTCCAGATGGTGCCGCCCTCCGGGTTGACGCTCGGCGTGAGGATCATGTTCTCAAGATCGAGATCCGTGCCGCGGAACAGGCTGTTGCGCACGGCGCTCGCCGGATTCGTGACGCCGCCCGAGTAGTAGTCGTTGATGGCCCAAGCGCCTTCGCCCGGCGCGTCGGGGCCTGCGGGCGTCCAGTCTACGAGCCCGGTGGTCCAGTTGTAGTCCGCGAAGCTCATGCTCGGCACCGCGGCGGTGGGATCCTGAAACCACGCGATGCCGTCCAGCCCGAACTGGCTCTGCCCCGAGGGCTGGCCCGAGAAGATATCGTTGAAGCTCACGCCGATGCCGGGGAGGGTGTCGTGGCTGAACTCGAAGTACATGCCGCGGTCGCTGCCCACCTCAAGATCCGCTTCGGCGTAGATCACGTTCTCGGACAACTCGCTGTCGTGAAAATAGACGCCGAGCCCGCCTGTGCCTGTGCCGAGTTCGACAAGCAACGCCGACGCGGACGCGCCAGCGAACAACGTCAGTGCCAATACCGTGAATACTCTCGCGCCATTCCGCATGATCACACTCCTCTATACCAGGCCTCGTAGTGAAGGAAACCCGCCATGAATCCAGTCTCCGCCATCCGGCCCGCGTTCCCGCCTGGGGCAGCCTCCCACCGACGGCGCTGCTTCAAGGGCGGATGGTGGCAGGGAGTATACCAGGCGGCATCGAGAATACCAACAGAATTGTCGTTCGCACAGAGTTGTCGTTCGCCTCGTGGTGGCGTCGGCTCCTACTCCATGTGTTGGAGGCCCAACGCCTTTACGCGCTCCTGCACGCCCGGATCGTCCAGCTTCTCGTTACGGTTGGGGTAGACGCTGAGGTGGCCGGTGTCCTTGAAGTGGTAGCCCTCGTACTTCGAGCCGAATCCGCCGGGGTGGTAGGTTCTGGGGGGCGGCACGCCCTTCTCCATCATGGCTTTCAGCGCGTCGAGCCGCGACTCGTAGATGTCGCGCGGATAGATGTCCTCCTTGGCGCAGATGGTGGCCGCCATGCCGACGACTTCGCCGAGGAGGCCCAGGGTGCGCATGACGCGGACAGCGCCGAAGGCGACATGAGACGCGCTGATATGGCGCCCTGCCAGGAACAGGTTCTTGACGTCCTTCGCATACAGACACCGATAGGGCACCGGATACGCTTTCAGGATGTTGCGGTGATAGGCGCACGAGCGGAATGGCTCCTCGAACTTCTTGGCGTGTTCCGGATCGGGGAAATGGAGGTCGAGGTTCCACGTGATCGAGCCGGTGGCATCGGGATAGGGCACGTTGCCCTCGATGTCGTTCTGCGTCAGGATGAGATCGCCCACCACGCGGTAGCTCTCCCGCTTCCCGCCGAGGAAGGACACCCAGGAAAGCGTGTCATGCGCCCATTCCGCCTTGCGCGCCGAGCGGTTCTTGAGGTAGGCCCAGTTCGCGAAGATCGTCATGAGCCCGTAGTCGCGGATGTACTCGGTTTCCTCGGCCTGATTGCGATACTGGCCGGCCTCCCATTCCCAGTCGCCGCTGCGGACGTAGTACGCCCTGTCTTCGTTGAACTCGATGCCCCAATCGATGTCGGGGAACGGCGTCGGCTCCTCGGCCTTCTCGGAACGCCACATCACCGACTGCCCCATGACTTGGTTGTCGCCCTCCACCGGCGCGAGGGATTCGCCGAAGGTGTCCCGCGATTCGCGGCCGTACATCACCTCGGCGTCCATCATGCGCGCGATCACGGCGTCGCCCGTGCAGTCGGCGAAGAGCTTCGCCCGGAATCGCGTCTCTTGGCCCGTCATGACATCGCGGGCGATGTAGGCGGCGATCTTCGTCGGATCGTCCGGATCCTTCTCGACGGCGATGACGCGCGTGTTGAGGACGAGCCGGTATCGATCGGGCGGGCAGGTGCGGAACACGTTCTCCTTGCGGGCATCCTCGTAGAACTCGGCCGGACGAATCCCCGGCCCGCCCGTGATCGGGGAGATCTCGTCTACGACGTTGCCCAATTGCCGGTAGGGGGGCTGGTGGACGAGCCCGCCCATGGGCACGCGGATCTCGGAGCTGTTGTTGCCGCCCAGCACGGGCCGATCCTGGATGAGCACCACCTTCGAGCCCGTTCGGATCGCCGCAATCGCCGTGCAGATGCCCGACACCCCGCCGCCGGCCACGGCCAAGTCGTACACCTCCGGATCGTCTGTGCAGGCGATCTTCGCGACTCTCCGCCGGAGTTCGGCCAGTTTCCCGGGCTCGTTCTCCGGTGCGGCATTGGGATCGAACGTCAGATAGAGCGCCTCACACCGCCCGTTGAATCCCGTGAGATCGTGGAGCGCGACCGCGGCCTCGCCCTTATCGAGCGTGGCCGTGCCCGCCTTCTGCCATGCCCACGCGCCGCCGTTTGTGCCCAGGATTTCGGGCAAGGCGCGCCCGTTCACCACCACCTGGAACGTGCCACCGGGCTTCCCGCGCCCCCAGGGCGCCGTCCAGTCCCGCGTCCGCGCCCACACCGTCCACTCGCCGGCCTGGGGCACGGCAAACACGGTTTGTGCGTCCGCCACGGGCACGCCCATGCCGTGGGCCATGATGTAGGCGGAGCCCATCTGCGCCATGGACTGCTGGTCGATCACCCAGCCGCCGAGCGTGTGGAACGACTCCGCCTCGATCCAGATCTCGCCCTCGTCCGAGCCGGCGGACGCGTCCGCCGAGGCTGCCGCCGCCGGTAACACGAAGCCAAGCGCGACAATCAGCCGCTCGAATGCACTCGGGTGCCTCATTCATACCTCCTCATCGCCCGGGCAGGCCCTCATCCGTTCCTCGCATCGGCCCATGCCCCGGGACATCTCGCCATACTTGTGAAAACGGAGTGTACAACGTTCCACCGGGCATGTCCAAGCCACGCCGACGCCCGCCGACGGGCCTGTCAGGACGCCCCCTCTACCCCTTGACGGCGCCGAGTTGGATGCCTTTGACGAGGTGTTTCTGCATGACGACGAAGAGGATGATGAGGGGGAGGATGTTCATGACGGAGGCGGCCATGATGAGGTTGGTTT
>JAFGTL010000015.1 GCA_016934125.1 Candidatus Hydrogenedentota bacterium | reverse complement strand
GGGGCCCAACAGCCTCACCCAGTGTCCGCAATGCCGGAAGCGGGTGGGACGCACGAGCGAGTTCTGCTGGAACTGCGGCGCCGAGATCGCCGCCGAGAAGCCACCCCGCCTGAAAGGCGACTTCTGGGTGCGCGACGAACGCGAGTTCGCCGTCCGCGTCGAGCCCGAAGACGTAAAAGGGCTCACCAAACGCCAGATCGGCATCGAGCCCGGCACCGTCGGCGTTATCGAGAAGTCCGGCAAGATCATCAAGGAAATCGACCACGGCATCCACACCCTCGACAGCCTCTTCAAGATCACCGCGGCCACCTCCGTGATCCTCGTGAGCGCAAACGAACTCGTGCTCCGGCCCCGGTTTGCAGGCGATGCCCAGTCCGACGCCGAGTCCGACGGACTCCCCCTCAGTCCGCTCCGCGACACGAACGGCGCCGAACTCGAAATCACGCTTCAGATCGCCCTTCAAGTCAAGGACTACGAAGCCTTTGTCCGCAAGCACTTCGAAGGACATCGCCGCCGCGTTACCGTGGGAATGCTCGAAGACAACATCCGGCACGAACTGTACGACGTAGTCCGCAGCCTCGTCGTCACCAAATCCATGGAAGACATGTACGGCAATCTCGAGTTCCGCAACTTCCTGGAAGACAACCTCCGGGCCGCCATGACCGTCACCCTCGACCGGGCCGGCCTCGACCTCGTGCAACTCAGTTTCGTCGATTTCGGCGGCGATCACTTCGAAGAACTCATGCGCGACCGCGGCGAGGTCTACATGGGCAACCACGGCGCCGACCACCTCGCCGAAATGCAGGCCATCCGCTGGCGCATCAGCGAACTCGAAGATAAGGACGAACTCCACAAGTACACGAGCGCCAAGGAACTCAAGGACAAGATCGAGGAACTGAACGCCCAGTACGAGATCAAGTCCGTCATGCGCGACGTGGACCGCCTCGAGACCATCGAGCAGGCCATGCACGAGATGGAAATCAAGCGGAAACTCCGCTCCTACGAGATCGAGGACATCGAAACCGAGCGCGGCCGCCAAGTCGCTGACGAAGAGCGTGCCTACATGATGACCGTGCAGCGCGCCGAGGACGAGTTCAAGGTCGAACGGCGGAAATACCTCATCATCGCCCGCCAGGAAGAGGGCCGCACCCAGGCCGATTTCGTTCGCGAGCAGGAGAAACTCGATAACCAGCAGACCATCGAGGAATCCTGGAAACTCAGCGAGCACCGCCGCCGCGACCAGCGCGCCGACGCCGTCCAGCGCTACGACCTGCTCATCCAGGAGGCCACCGCCACCGCCACCAAGCAGATCGAGGAACTCCGCGGCGAAACCGCCAAACACGAACTCGAACACCGCAAGCGGGAGGATCAAGTCAAGATCCTCGGCCAGATTCAAGCCCAGGAACGCGAGCAACTCGAGCTGATGCACCGCCTCGACATGGAGAAGCGCCGGCTCGACGTCGACTACAAGCGCTTCGAGAAGGACAAGGAGGCGGAGGTCGAACTGGCCCGAATCCGGGCCAACGTGGACATCGCCGAAAGCTCCGCCCTCAAGGACGCCGCGGTCAGCGACGCCGTCGTCAGGCAGATGCAGGAACGCCTCGCCGACCAAAAACAAGCTACCGAGTCCGTCCGTCAGGATTCGGACAAGCGATCCGGGGACCTCAAGGACATCGCCGAGGTCCTCACGAAGAACCAGGCCCAGCCCACGGTGGTCGTGGCCGGGCCCGGCGGCGGGCAAGTCATCGGCGGCGCACAGTCCGGCGCGCCCGCACCGCCGCACCAGACCCCATGCCCCAAGTGCCAGCGTCCCGTGCCGCTCGACGCCAATTTCTGCCCATGGTGTCAGCACGATATGAAATCCTGACGCGGCCGCGTATCGAGTGAGGAGCCCCGCAGGAAGGCAGCCGGGCCGAAGCATCGGCATTGAACGGGGGGAAGAAGGTGGAACAGATCGTCGCGTGGTGTCCGCAGAGCGGACAGGCTCTCAGTAACCGGTTCCCATTCTGCATGAAGGACGGGACGCCCACGCCACTCTACGTGGAAGTGAACGCCCTCGCCCAGTTCTTCCCCGGCACCCCAACCCATCTCGAGTTCCTCTTCCTGAACGCCAGCGACGGCCCGGTCAGCCTCGATCGCTTCGACGTGCGCCTCGGCGATACCGAACTCGAGCCCGGCATCCACCCCGAGGGCCGGCCCCGCACCGTCGATCCCGGCGAAGACAACGTCGTCCTTGCCGACCGCGTTGTGAACCTCGATATCTCGCAAGTCACCGCCGGCCAGCACACGCTGCACATCACCGTCGCGTTCACCTGCCCCAAAGGCCCCTTCACCATGAAGGGCGCCCACCCCGTCGTGTTCGACGTGGCCGGCTCACAGAAGATCCACTTCTACAACCCCGCCGACGAAACCGTCACCGTTTGCCCGCCCGAGGAGCTTCCCGCCACCCACCGCTGCACCGGCGTCGAGGTCGGCGAGGCCCGGACCGACGACAAGGCGACGCGCTTCATTGCGGATCTGAAGACGGATGAAGGGCTCCGGTTTGTCCCCTTGCGCATGGCGTACGACAACGCAGCCGCCACGGGCGCAACGCCTTCCGCCGCCGCCCAAGCGCCGCCTGCGGCCCCGGCCCAGCCCGACGCCGCGGTCTCATCCGCTCGCTGCCCGGCCTGCGGCGCCGAGATCGCCGAGAACGGGCGCTATTGCCCCGACTGCGGCGTCGAATTGGCCGTGCCGGTGCAGAGCGCCGGCCCCGTCACAAGCCCGGTGGGCTATTGCCCCAACTGCCCCCAGCCCCGCGCGCTGCGTGCCCGCCACCGGTTCTGCCCCTTTGACGGCAAGGAGATCCACCTCTACGTCGAGATCAACGAGATCCCCTTCTACATGGAGGGCGTTCAGACGAACACCGAGTTCCGGCTGATCCCCGTGTGCGACGCCGGGATCGAGATCGCCGGGTTCCGCGTGTTCTCCGAAGGCACCGAACTCAAGAAGGGCCTGTACGGAATCGGCGCGAAGCGAACCTGCACGAAGGACGATCCCCCGCTTCGCCTCGACAGGCTGCTGCGGCCCCCCGAGCAAGGGCAGACCGTGCTGGAACTCGAACTCGAGTACTGCGTCGGCCGGAAACGGTTCACGTTGCGCGGCCGCCACATGTTGAACGTCCTCCCCCGCGACGCGGATGCCCGCACCATCATCACCAACATCGACAACAGCGTGAAGCAGGAGGGCGATGGCGTCAGTTCCGCAACCCGGTACTCGAACCTCGACCTCGACTTCGGCGGGCTCGGCGGCGAGGGCAAGGCCCACAAGTTCATCGAACGGCTCAAGGAAGACCACGGGCTGAACTACCGGCCCGTCATGATGCAGTTGGCCAAGGAACGAAAGCCGGTGCGCGTGCCCGACTGGCCCCCCTCCGAACGCGCGTGCCTCGTGTTCGATCAGCAGGGCGTCCGCCAGAACTACTGCCTCTTGGCCGGGCGCTCACTGGGCTTCGGGCGCAAAGGGCACATGGATGTCCGCCTCTACGAAGTGGAGCGCTGCCTCCCACTGGTCGAGCGGCAGGCCGCCCAGGGCGTGCCGCTCGAGAAGCGGGCGTCCCACAGCGTCGTGAGCGGCGAGCAGTGGCGCATCGAGCCGACCAACAACGGCGTCCGCATCACCCAACTCTCCAGCCAGGACAACGCCAGCCTCGTGCCGGGCGCCGCCTTGCGCAAAGACGAAACACGCCTCATCGGGCGCAACGAAGGCGCCGCCATCCGCGATGGCTTCGGCATCGAGGTTGTCGGGCTCATGTACACCGCCAACGCCCCCGCGTTCGAGGGGCTCGATGCCGCGTTCGCAGAGGCTGAAGACGTGCTCCGTCAGATGAAGCCCCCACCCGGTTCCATCGAACGGTGGCGGGCCGAATACGGCGGCTACCGCCTCTCCCGGCGGGCGTCGCTGACCGGCGAGCTGTTCGAGGGCGCCGAGAAATACCGCGCCCTCGAGACCTACGTGCTCATGCCGGGGTGGTGCACCATCGGCTCCTCGGACGACGCCTGTATCGTCGTTCGGGGGCACGGCGTGATGCCCATCCACGCCCAGTTGCTACACCTGAGCGGGTATTTCTTCATCCGGCCGTGCGAGGGAGCGGCCTCAACCTGGATCGGCGACGAACAGCTCGAAGCCGAGTCCCTCCTCGTACTCAAACCCGGCGATCGGCTGCGACTCGGCGACGTTCCCGTCGAGTTCACCCCGTTCGCCCAGTGTTTCATGTGAACAACGGACGCCACTCGGCGCCGACGAAGACACAGGCAACGACGGACCGCCGCGAATCGGGGACGCGGACGTCACAAGGAAAGCCGGTTTGACGAACGACAACACGACCCAGGACTTCGATTCCATTCGTGCCGAGATGGAGGCCTCATTCAAGGCCGCCCAGGATCGCGCAGCCCGCCGGCTCCATGGGGGCACCGCCGAGGGCCTCTCGGACACACGCCGCCGCGCGCGCGAACTCGTCACCTCGACCCGCGCCCGCGCACGGGACCGGTTGGGGATGCCCGGCAGCGCCTTGCCCGAGCCCGCCCCCTCGAGCGCGCACGGCCCTGACGCCCGGCCCGGCCTGTCCCTGCAGGACCTCCACACACTCGAACGGCTTACCTCGTACGTGCGCCACAGCATCGTCCGCGTCTGCTTCTACAACCTCAAGCTGTTCTGCCCAAGTCTGGTCGATGAATACGACGCCCACGTCCGCGACCAGGTGGTTGAGAACATCGAACGCCTGGCAGGCGCCCGCGAAGAGATCGAGCGATTCTTCGACCAGCCCCTGTCCGAAGGCCGGCGGGTGGGCGAACTCTTCCCCGACGTCCGGCGCGACACCTTCGCCCGGCTCGATTCCCTCGTCGCCCTCGCCCGCCCCGTGCAGGGGCGTCTCGACGAAGAGTCCGTCCGCTGCGACTTCGCCCAGAAGGCCCCGCCCCTGATCGACGCCGTCATGGAATCCCTCCAGGGCATCCAGGCCGAACTCGACTCCCACAAGCTGTCCGTCGGCGAGCTCGTCGAAGAAGCCGCCCGCCTGGCCGCCGCCGGCGCCGAGCAGGCCGGCCTGACCCTCCATGTCGACTGCCAGCCCACCCCACGCGTCTTCGGCGAACAAGGCCCCCTCGTCAACGCCTTCTCCGAACTCATCAACAACGCCGCCAAGTACTCCGCCGCTTCCGACTTGCATATTGCCGTCCGCTCCGCAGAGAATGGGCAGTACGTGACAGCCGAATTCGCCGACACCGGCAAAGGCATGTCGCCCGACGAAGTCGAAGACTGCGTCAAACGGGGCGTATCGACCGGCGGAACCGGAGAGGGGTTGCCCATGGTGGTTGAGATCGTCGAGCACTCCCATTTCGGCCATTTCACCATCACCGCCGCTCCCGGAGCAGGCTGCACCGCCCAAGTCTCCTTGCCCGTCAAGCTCAACGCGCGGAAGGACATAGCATGAGCGACATCCTCGTCGTCGACAATGACCTCGGCCCCTTCGAGCCGGGATTACGCCAGGCCCTGCGCGGCCACCGGCTCCACTTGGCCTACTCCGGCCCGGAAGGACTCGCCCAGGTCGAGGCGAACCCCGACCTTGACGTGGTTCTGCTGGACATCATGATGCCCCCGGAGATCGCCGAGGTCGAGGCGCGCGAAGGGCTCGAAGTACTGAAACGCATCAAGCAGGCCCGTCCCGAACTCCCCGTGATCATGCTCACCGTACTGGACGACGTGGACGTCATCGTCGAGGCCGTCCAGGAAGGCGCGTTCCACTACATCAAGAAGCCCATCGACCGCGACAAGCTCCGCGACGCCGTGGCCCGCGCCACCGAAAACTCAAACCTGCGCCAGCGGCTCCGCTCCATGTCCCGCGCCAAGGAAGCCGTACTCACCATTCACACGGGCGGCGGCAAGGCGCGCGATCGCTTTGCCGGCATGCTCGGCGCCCATCCCCTCATGCAGGAACTCTACGACAAGATCGAGCGCGCCGCCCGCTTCGACGACATGAATGTCGTCATCCTCGGCGAGACCGGCTCGGGCAAAGACCTCGTTGCCCGGGCCATTCACGAGTGCAGCCCACGCAAGAACGAGGCCTTCGTGGCCGTCAACTGCGCCGCACTGGCCGAGAGCGTGCTCGATGCCGAGCTGTTCGGACACGAGAAAGGCGCCTTCACCGGGGCCGATCAGGCCCGCGAGGGCCTGTTCACCCAGGCCGACGGCGGCACCCTGTTTCTAGACGAGATCGGCGAGATGTCGCCCGCCCTCCAGAGCAAACTGCTGCGCGCCATCGAGAACGACGAGGTCCGGCCGGTGGGCGGCGAACCGATCCGGGTCGACGTGCGCATCATCTGCGCCACCAACACCGACCTGACCTCCGCCAAGGACACGGACAAGTTCCGGGAAGACCTCTACTACCGCATCTGGGACATCCCCCTGACGCTCGCCCCTCTACGCAAACGCAAACAGGATATCCCCATGCTCGCCGCCCACTTCGTGGCCGACTGCGCCGCCAAGAACAACGTCGAATGCTCCATCGACCGCTCCGCACTGGCCGCGCTCACCGAACACGACTGGCCCGGCAACGTGCGCGAATTGTCCGCAGCCGTGCGCCGCTTGGTCGTGTTCGCCGAGGCCGGCCGCATCACCGAGCCGCTCGTCCGCGAGTCCCTCGGCCTCGCGCCGCCCCCCGGAGGCCACGCCGTCGCATTCGAGGCGATCCCGGCGGCCGTCCTGCCCCCGGCGCCGCAACCCACCGGCCCGCCCGCCGGCGTGCCCCAAGAAAAGTGGCCTCAGATCGCCGACCTCGCCGAGTTCCGCAAGGTGCACGGCGAACGCAAGCTCCGCCGCATCCTCGAACAGGCCGTCCGCACCGGCGGCAACGCCCGCGACGCCATGGCCCTCATCGGACTCCCCGAGGATCGGTACGACATGTTCCGTAAGTGGTTGCAGCGCCTCGACGTACGGGTCCGCAGGCTCAAGGGTGAGCGCTGACCGCGGCCCAGGCCTCGCGCCCCGTCCGGATCGCCCCCTCCCCGGCGGAATTCCGGAACACCGAGGGACTTGAACCGGGGGGGCCTGCCGTGGTAGAAGGGGATCCCCTGCTGGGCCCTTCGGGGCGCCACGCGGCCTCTCCTGTACCGCCTGAGGCTGCGTATGCCGGGATATTCGGGCACAACGGCAGGGCGCTTCTGTCCGTCAACCATTCTGACGGGCGGGGATGCAGTTCGTCTTCATTCTTGGAGATTTTCTCAATTTGGGCGTCACTCTCCGTTGCATAGTCATCGGCGTGCTGCTGATTCCAATCACATGCATGTGGGTTTGCCTCTCGGAGATCATGTGGTACAGCGGCCAGCCCACCACCGTCAGCGTCTTCTCCCACGTCATCTTCATCCTCTCCCTCATCGTTCTCATCAACCTCGCCCTGCGAAAGCTCCGCCCCGCCTGGGAGCTCCAACCTGGCGAGATCCTCGTGGTCTACACCATGTTGTGCCTGGCGAGCTGCGTCTGCGGCCACGACATGGGCGAGATCCTTGTCCCCACCCTGTCCCATCTCCACCGATTCGCCCCCATCGAGGGCCGCTACGAAGAAGTCATCCAGCACGTCCCCGGCTGGCTCGTGGTCAAAGACCAGGACGCCCTCCAGGCCGCCTACCTCGGCCAGGAGAGCATCTTCAAGCCCGCCAATTTCATCCCCTGGTTGAAGCCCCTGGGGTGGTGGTTCCTCTTCGTCATGGCCCTGTGCAGCGTCATGTGGGGACTCAACCTCCTGTTCCGCAAACAGTGGACTGAGAACGAGAAACTCGCCTACCCCGTCATCCAGCTCCCCCTGCTGATCACCACCCAAGCCCGTTCCCTGCTCCGCAATCGCCTGTTCTGGCTGGCCTTCGGCATTGCGGCCTTCATCGATATCATCAACGGCCTCAACGTGTTATTCCCCCTGCTCCCCAAAATCCCCATCGTCCACATCCTCAACATCCAACAGTTCTTCCCAACCCGGCCCTGGAACGCCATGGGCGGGGCCTGGGTGTCCTTCTACCCCTTCGCCATCGGGCTGTGTTTCTTCATGCCCCTCGACCTCGCGTTCTCATGCTGGTTCTTCTTCTGGTTCTGGAAACTTCAGCGCGTGCTCGCCAGCCACATCGGCGTCCACGGCATGCCCGGTTTCCCCTTCGTCGAGGAACAGACCGCCGGCGGGTATTACGCCATCGCCCTCATCGCCATCTGGATCACCCGGCGCCATCTGGCTCGGGTGGGCCGCATTCTGCTTGGCAGGCCTGTCGAGGGCGTCACCCCGTGGGACCGCCAGGAGGCCTGGATCGCGACCACGCTGCTCGTGGGCGGCGGCGCCTTCCTCGTCGCGTTCAGCACGGCCGCGGGCATGGACGCGCGCGTCTTCGTTCCTTTCTTCATGCTGTATTTCCTGATATCAATCGCCATCACGCGGATGCGGGCTGAACTCGGCCCACCGGCCCACGACCTCCACCATGTCGGGCCCGACCGCCAGATGGTGCGCTTCCTCGGGGCCACCACCATGAAGAACAACTACCCCGGAACCCTCGCCATGTTCGGGTTCACCAACTTCTTCAACCGGGCGTACCGCGGCCATCCCATGCCCCACGGGCTCGAGGGCTTCCGCATCGCCGAACGCCTCAAACTCGACAACCTCCGTTACCTGGCCGCCATGGGGATCGCCATCGCCGCCGGTACCATCGCCGGCTACTTCTCCATGCTATGGGTGTTCGACAAGTACGGCGCCTCGGCCCAGGCCCTCGGCCCCGGCGAGTTCTTCGGCCGCGAGACCTGGGACGCCGTGAATGTCTGGTTCACCGCCCCGGAAAAACACCAGTACCAACCCACTTACGCCATACTCATCGGGCTCGTCTTCGCCATCGGCCTCGCCGCCCTCCGGATGAACCTGACCTGGTGGCCCTTCCACCCCGTCGGGTATGCCGTCAGCGGCTCGTGGTCCATGGAGCAGTTGTGGCTGTGCGTATTCGTCGCGTGGCTCGTCAAGAGCCTCCTCCTCAAGTACGGCGGCGCGCGTACCTACAAGCCCGCCGTCCCCTTCTTCGTCGGGCTCATGATGGGCGACCTCGTCGTCGGGAGTTTCTGGAACATTTATGGTATCGTGATGGAGCGCCAGATCTACCATTTCTGGCCATATTAGGGGGTCATGAAGAAGACAGGATACATCGTGTTCTGGACGGCCGTGGCCATCCTCGGCCTGGCCGCCGAACTGTACGTGGCCAAATGGGCCACCGAAACGGAGAAGGACCCCAATCTCGCCGAAACCGTACAGTTCACGCCGGACACGTATCCCCAGGTCGCCGCGTCCATCACCCGCGAAGACCTCGAGGGCCATATCCGCGCCCTTTCCAGCATCCCCTCCCGCCTGACGGGCACTCCGGGCTGCGATCGGGCCGCCGGCTACGTGGCCGAGCAGTTCCGCGCCCTCGGCGTCGGCGAGCCCCACGTCCAGCAATACCCCGTCACGGTTCCCGTCTCGGATCGCACCGAGTTGCGCACGGCCCTGGGCACCTTCCCGATCTATCCGCTGTTTCCCAACGGCGTGTGCCCCGCCGCCGTGCCTGAGGACGGCCTGTCCACCCGGCTCGTCTACGCCGGGTTCGGCCGCCTCGGCGACGTCACCGGCAAGGATGTGGAAGGGGCCACCGTCGTCGTCGAGACCGGCGCCCGGGAGCAGTGGCTCTATCTCATCGACCTCGGCGCCGAGGCGATTATCTTCGTCGAGCGCGAGCGCCCGCCACGGGCCATGGAGACGTTCACCCAAACCCTCTCGAATCAGAGCATTCCGCGGTTCTGGATGACGCGTGCCAGCGCCGGCCCGATCCTCGAACAACTCAAACAGCACGACCTCG
>JAFGTL010000198.1 GCA_016934125.1 Candidatus Hydrogenedentota bacterium | reverse complement strand
CCACCTCGCTACCCCGCCGGATTAGTTCCTCGACGGATTTCTCCCGATGGAGGCCGGCCTGCACGAGGGTGAGCCGCAGCGCGGGAGGTGGGATTTGCCGTTCGCTCTCCACCGCAACCGACACCCGGCGTCGATCCGCCTCGGCGACGCGGCCGGCCAGTTCCCGGCCGCAGCCGTCGAAGAGCACTACGGCGTCATCCGGGCGGATCCGGACGACATGGAGTGCGTGGTGGGCTTCCTGGGGGGGCAACTCGACAAGGCCCGCCCCCACGCCGTCTGCAGGCGCAGGGGCGTGCCCAGGGCCGATGAAGAACCGGTGAACATGCGGCATCAGGCAAGCATACCACGGCCGACAGAGAGCCCACCAACAGGGATCCAGGTGCCTACTGGCCGCTTCCCGAGGGCGCCTCGTCAGGCGGCAGCATCACGTCGCCCTCATCCGTCTCGCCCAGGAGCTTCTTGAACTCGACCAGCAGGTGCTCGCGGTGTTCCTCGGGTGTCTGCTTCTCGGTGAATTCCTCGTCCGTCACCGCCTCGCCCCATTTCGCCTCGGACAGCGTATAGAAGAACGGGGCGCCCTTGTCTCTGTTCAGTCTCATGAGCCCGCCGATGAGGACGGGCTCGTTTACCATATCGGCCGTAACCCCCTCGCGTAATTGCACTTCGATCACTTCCCGCAACGGGGGCGACTCGCAGAAGTAGCACGTGATCGGCATGGGCAAGAGCATGAAGTGGCTCACTTTGCGGAACTGATCGATGGGGGCCATGAATCCGACGATGTTGCACGCGTGGTTGTCCACCCCCTCCATCGGGGGCTTGAACCGCGGCCCGGAACGAAACGTACCCTTCGTCGTCCGCAATGTCTCCCATTCGAGGAGCTTGACGCCTTCGGCCTTCCGCTGCTTCTCCATCTGAATCCGGGCCTTCCGCGCCAGCTCCTTGAGGCTGTCGAGGCGCATATACACATTCGCCGCCACGACGCCCGCGAGGATCAGCACGACGCCAAGGAGTGTGACGAGATCCCGTACAGCACGTCTTCTCAACTTATCCTTCTCCTCCTGCCCGATTCACCGGGACGATGCCTCTGATAAAGTGTATCACAACTCCGCCAAGTCGCGCGCCACGTCGGTGTGGTAGGCCTGCCATGCCGGGAGCAACCCGGCCACCATGCCCATCAGGACCACCGCCGAGTAGGCCGACACGATGTCGGCCGTCCACACCACCGGCGGCACGCTGAATCCGATCGTGCGCGATAAGTACATGCCGAGGCAGTAGCACACGAAACTGCCCAGCACCCAGCCCGCGCACAGCCCGAGCACCGTCACCCAGAACGCTTCGATAATCACCGAGCCGAAAATCTCACCCGACGACGCGCCCAGCGCGCGCATGATGGCGAGATCCCGTTTCCGCTGCAGAATGGACATGTACAGGCCAATCAGGATCGACAGCGCCGAGATCACCACCACCAGGTATCCGATGGCCAGCAGCACGGCCTTGGCCGTCCCCAGCAGTTGATCGTACAGATCCCGGATCTGCTGCACGGGAATCGCCGCCATCGCGTTGTAGCCCTTGTTTACCCGCTCCTTGAACGTGAACCGCAGCCCCGGGCTTCTCAGCGCAACCAGCACCGCCGTCACTTCATGCGCGCCGTGCCCGTGGTGATCGTGGGCGTCGCCCGGATCGTGGGCGTCGCCCGAATCGTGGGCCTCGCCCGGATCGTGGGCCTCGCCCTCGACCTGGGCCACGCCCTCGACGTGGGCCTCGGCCCGCGCATCCACCTCGTCTTCAGCAGGGGCCTCGAGATCCTCTTCGCCCTCGCCGCCGTGATTGTCGCAGGGATCCTCTTGGTGTATCTGCCACACCGAGTCCAGGCTGCAGAAGATCGCGCGATCATTCGGCGTGCCCGACCGTTCCAGGACGCCCACCACCGTATACGGATGGTGCTTGTGTTCATGGCCGCCGGCGCCCCCCACGCCATGGGTGCCGATGAACTTGTCGCCCACGCCGCGGCGCGAGTCGGCCGCCACCGCCGCGCCGATCACGGCCTCCATGGGCTTCTCGAAATACTTGCCGTCGGCCAACTTATACGGATTCCGGCCGCCGCCCCAGTCGTGCTCGAAGAGCTCGGGCACCGTGCCCACGATCCGGAACCCGCGGTACGTGTCCCCCATACCGATGGGGTAGGCCCCGGCAACCTCTTCCTCGTTCCTGAGCCGCTCGTAATCGCTCCATTCGATGTTGCCCGTTAGGGGCCCCAGGAAGTAGACGGTGCTCAGCACGAGTTGCAGCGGGTTGCCCTTGGCGCCCACCACGATGTCAAAGGACTGGCCTTCGGCCACGAACCGGCGTTCCGTTTCTTCCCGCAAGGTGAGTACGGCCGAGATAAGGCCCACGCCCAGCGCCACGCTGATGATGGTGAGCGCCGTCGTGAACTTCCGGTTCCACAAATAACTCCATGCGATTCGCCAGAGACTCATGCCGCCACCTCCTCGACCAAACCCGAGCAATCGAACACCTCGGGGAGAAGGTCGGCTAATTGCTTGTCATGGGACACCATGAGCAGCGTCACTTCCTCCTCGCGGCACAGCTCGAGGAGCAGATCCATGACGCCCGTCGACGTCTTCGGATCGAGACTTCCCGTGGGCTCGTCGGCCACGATCAGCTTGGGCCGGTTCACCAGCGCCCGGGCAATGGCCACCCGCTGCCGCTCACCGACACTCAGCGTGGCCGGCTTGCTGTGGAGCCGGTGGCCCAGATCCACCCGGTTCAGGAACTCCGTGGCCCGCGACTTCCACTCACTGGCGGGCACGACATCCGCGAACCGCATACCCAGAATCACGTTCTGGAGCGACGTGAACGGCGCAAGCAGGTTGAACGTCTGGAACACAAACCCATACCGTTCGCCCCGGAACGCGTCCAGTTCGCGCTCCCTGAGCTTCTGGATCTCCTCCCCGTCCACGCGAACGACGCCCCGATCGGGCCGGAGAAGTCCCGAGATGAGATTAAGCATGGTGCTCTTGCCGCACCCGCTGGGGCCCCACAGGGCCATCTGCACGCCCGGCGGCGCATGGAAGTGATCGCACCGGAATTCAACGCCCGGGCCCAGCTTTCGCACAACGTTGTCGAGGAGAACCATCCACTACCTCCAGCAGAACCGCATTCCGGCGCGTCCGAAGGCCCAGCTCGCCGGCCGCCCCGCAGCCTGCAATGCCATATGGAGCCAAGGCTCCACATTTTGGAGTTCCGCGTCCTGCCCGGACGCCACACCGGGAGGGCGGACTCTTAGTGACGATACCAAATCGAGGCGCCCCCTGTCCAGGGCGTGAACCGCTCGCGAAGGCTGACCGCCGGGCCGGCGGGGCGGTAGGAATGGGCGGGCCGGCCGGCGCGGCATCGGCTCCCGGCTTTGTGCTATGCTGGCCCGTCGGTTTCGCTCGTAGCGGGCAGGAAGTGAGAAAGGTCACCACAATGAGAATACGAAGAATGGCGTTGGAACGGGTTGCATTGCTCGGAATGCTTCTGGCGGTTGTCTGCGGCTGCCAGACGTTTGCCGGGAAAGGCGTGGCGCTTGGCACACATTCGGCAGTGACGCCGGTATCGCGGGACGGCGACTGGTGGATGCCGCGCCATGAGGAAAAGAACGCGCGAATCCAGAAAGGCGACGTCGATCTGCTCTTCATCGGCGATTCGATCACGCACAGTTGGGAGAACTCGGGCGCGCCAATCTGGGAACGCTACTACTCCGAGCGCAATGCGGTAAACCTGGGATTCTCGGGCGATCGGACGCAGCACGTGCTCTGGCGGCTCGAACACGGCAACATCGACGGGATCTCGCCGGAACTCGCCGTCATCATGATCGGCACGAACAACTACAATGACAACAGCGCCGAAGAAATCGGCGAAGGCGTCCTGGCGATTGTCGACCTCCTCCGCGAGAAGCTGCCCAAAACCAAGATCCTCCTCCTGGGCATCTTCCCGCGCATGAAGGAGCCCTGCGACGTGCGCGACAAGCTCGCCAAGGCCAGCGCCATCTTCTCCGAGGCCGCCAAACGCCGCAAAGTCCACTACCTCGACATCGGCGACGTGTTCCTCGATGAAAACGGCGTATTGCCCGAGTCCATCATGCCGGACGCGCTCCATCCCAACGAGCTCGGCTATCAGTTGTGGGCCGACGCCATCGAGCCGATGGTGGCCAAGCTCATGCCCAAGCCGCAGAAGCCCAAGCCGCCACGCGGCTTCAGGCCGCTGTTCAACGGCAAAGACTTGAGCGGCTGGAAGGGGCTTGTCGGCGATCCCGAGGCGCGCGCGAAGATGAGTCCGGCCGAACTGGCCAAGGCCCAGGCCGAGGCCGACGAGGCCATGCGGCAGCATTGGCGCGTGATCAACGGCACGCTCGTGTACGACGGGAAGGGGACGAGCCTGTGCACTGCCAAGGACTACGGCGACTTCGAGATGTTCGTCGACTGGAAGATCCCGCCCGAAGGCGACAGCGGCATCTACCTGCGCGGCACGCCCCAGGTGCAGATCTGGGATCCGGCCAAGTGGCCGGTGGGCTCCGGCGGCCTGTACAACAACCAGAAGGGGCCAAGTGAGCCGCTCGTGTGCGCCGACAACCCCATCGGCCAGTGGAACACCTTCCGGATCAAGATGGTGGGCGAGCGCGTCACCGTTCATCTCAACGATCAACTCGTCGTCGACGACGTGCCCCTCGAGAACTACTGGGATCGCAGCAAGCCCAT
>JAFGTL010000197.1 GCA_016934125.1 Candidatus Hydrogenedentota bacterium | reverse complement strand
TGCCGCCGGCGGCCTCCGGCAGCGCCGGGGCGAAGTGCTCGAACAGGGGCCTCAACTGCGCCCAGTAGGCCAGTTCACCGGGGCCGGCCACGTAAGCCGCGGTTGGGAAGAGGCGCTGCTGCACGACGCAGCGGAGGGCGACGTTCGGGCTGAAGCGGGCCGGTGCGTTTTCGAGCAGTTCGAGGAGTTCGGCGGGCGTGTAGGCGGCGCCATCCTCGGGCAGCAGGTAGCGGCCGTCGTCGAACACGACTTTGCGCCGGCGGCCGTCGGCCTCGACGAAGAAACAGCACTCGTGGGCGGCCTTGGCCACTTGCACCGGAAACCCGAGCGCTTCGAGGCGGGTGCCGGCCTCCGTGAGGAGGCGGGTGGCGGCGAGGGGCTCGGCGATCTCGCGGGCGAGCACCGGCGCGGCCGCCTCGCGTGCCGCGGGGAGTTGGGGCGAGAACACGATGAGGCCCGTGCCCTTGAAGAGGCGGGCGATGAGGCGGGCCGTCCAGTCGGCCAGGGACTCGGCTGCGTCGAGGGAGTCGTGGAGGAAGGAAGCGATTTCGCCACGGAACTCCGAGCCCGGGCACTCGGCCGCGGCGCGTTCTACGGTGTCGTGGAGGGACGGTTCGACGGGCACGCGATAGATGGGGAGGCCTTCGACAGGCGTGGATGGCGTGCAGGTGAGTGAGAGGGGCTTGCCGGACTTGGTGAGGAAGTGGGCCGTGCGCACTTCTTCGAAGTCGTGATCTTCGCCGCCGATCCAGAATACCGGCACGCAGGGCGCGCCGGTGCGGCTTTGGACAGCGCGCGCGAGGCGGACGGCCGTGACGGCCTTGTACACCGTGTAGAGGGGGCCGGTGAACAGGCCGGGCTGCTGGCCCGTGACGACGACGGCTTCATCGCCAGCGAACGCGGCGTCGCTGCCGAGCCGTTCCTGCTCGGCGCGGAGCGCGGACACGAGGGCCGCATCCCACGGGCGCGCCTCCGGCGGCGACTCGAAGAGCGATGCAAGCGGCTTTGCAAAACACGCCGTGAGGTCTTCGGCGCGGCGGGTGT
Organism: Candidatus Hydrogenedentota bacterium; assembly: GCA_016934125.1. GTDB lineage: Bacteria > Hydrogenedentota > Hydrogenedentia > Hydrogenedentales > SLHB01 > JAFGTL01. The sequence continues at coordinate 5,088 of JAFGTL010000197.1, read as the reverse complement.
ATTCGTCCAAGAGGTTTCGCACGGGTTACACCTTGTGTCCGACTACGATCATGCGCGGCTGGCTTTGGTCGTAGGCGGCCCCCGAGTAGTTTCCAAACACCTCGTCCGTGGCCAGGCCGCCTGCAGCAAGGAGCGCGATGAACTCATCGAGCCCGTACATGCGCACGGACTCGCCCAACCGGCAGACAATCCGCGCTCCGCTGGCGACGACGGTCTCCTTGTTCACGCGGCCCGCGGCCGTGTCAATCCAGCGCGTTTCGGTGATCGTGTACTGATTGTGCGTGCGTTCGGAGCAGGGCACGAGGTTCCGCTCGGTATACGGCCCGCTGAAGTAGTCGATCAAAAACCGGCCGCCGGGTTTGAGCGCCCGGGCGACCCCCCGAGCCACGGCGAGGTTCTCGTCGTCCGGGATGAAGTAGCCGAAGCTTGTGAAGAAGTTGGTGACAACATCGAAGGCGTCCACGAAGGGGATGGCGCGCATGTCGGCACGCACGAGCGCGGCCGGTGCGGAGTGGCGGGCGAGGGTGTCCGCGGCGATGGAGAGAAGTTCGGGCGAGTAATCGAGGCCGACGGCCTGTGCAACCCGGCCGCTGAGGTGAACGAGGTGACGGCCCGTGCCGCAGCAGAGATCCAGGAGCCGCATGGCGGGGCCGAGGGACAGGCGGGCGGCGGCAAATGCCGCCTCGGGCCCGGCGGCCTCGATGGTGCGGTGGGCGTAAATCGCCGGATACAGGGCGCCGAAGGCCTGCTCGTACCACTGGCTATCGATCTCGGGGCGTTCCGCGGGCATATGGCCTCCGAGTTCCTACCGTTCGTCCTGCTCCCCGACCGTGTGGACTTTCAGGAGATTTGTCCGGCCGCCCACGGCCAGCGGCATGCCGGCGACGATGACGATCGTGTCGCCGGCCCGGGCGAGATGGCGCTCCTGCACGATGGCGTCAACTGTCAGCAGCATCTCATCGGTGTTCGTCACTTCCTTCGAGACGAGCGCGTCGACGCCCCAGAACAGGGCGCACCGGCGGCCGGCCTCTGGATCGAGTGTGACGGCCGTGATCGGGGTGCGGGGGCGGTAGCGGGCGATCATGGCCGCGGTGTATCCGGACATGGTGAAACAGACGATGCGCGTGACATCGAGCGAGTCCGTGATGTGCGACACGGCGTGGCCGATGGCGTTGGCCGCGCCGGCGTGTGCGGACGGGCCGGCGGGGAGCCCGTGGAAGTCGGGCAGCGTGCGGGCCGCCGCGATGGCCAGATCGGCCTTGGCGGCCACACGCGCCATGACGCGCACGGCCAGGACGGGAAACCGGCCCGCGGCCGTCTCGCCGGAGAGCATAACGGCGTCGGTGCCGTCGTAAATGGCGTTGGCCACATCGGTAACCTCGGCGCGGGTGGGCCGGGCATTGGACATCATTGATTCGAGCATCTGGGTGGCCGTGATGACGGGCACGCCGTGGCGGTTGCATTTGTGGATGATGGCCTTCTGGATCTGGGGGACATCGTCGAGATCCATCTCGACGCCGAGATCGCCCCGGGCCACCATGATGCCCTCGCACAGGGGCAGGATCTCGTCGAACCGCGCCACGGCTTCGGGCCGCTCGATCTTGGCCACCACCGGCACTGTCCGGCCCAGCTCCGCCATGCGCTGTTTGATGGCGGCCAAGTCGTCCGGGCCGCGCACGAACGAGAGCGCCACATAGTCCACGCCGAGTTCGAGGCCGAAGGCGAGATCGTCGAGGTCTTTCTCCGTGAGGGAGGGCGCGCTCACGGCAACGCCGGGCAGATTGATGCCTTTGTGCTCGCCGAGTGTTCCCCCGCGGACGACACGGCATAGCACTTCGGGCGGGCTGACTTCCTCGACCACGAGTTCGAGGGCTCCGTCGGCCATCAGAATCCGATCATCCACGTGCACGTCGTGGGGCAACGCCTCGTAGGTGGTCGAGAGGAGGGCCGCATTCCCGACGACGTCGTCGGTGGTGATGCGCAGGGCGGCGCCTTCTTCGAGGGTTACAGGCGCACCGTTCTCGATGCGGCCCGTGCGGATCTTCGGCCCCTGGAGGTCCATCATGATCGCCACGTTCCGGCCGAGTTCCTCGGCGGCCCCCCGGACGAGCCCATAGGCGCTGCGGTGATCGTCGTGGGTTCCGTGCGAGAAATTGAGGCGGGCCACGTCCATGCCGCTACGCACCAGTTCGCGAACGAGATCCGGTTCGTTGGAACTGGGGCCGAGTGTGCAGACGATCTTTGTGCGTCGCATCGTGTTCTCTCCCCTTGACGATGCCCCTGCGGGCGCCCGGAGACGCGGCGAGGCCCCGTGCCCTATGCGTCGGCGAATTCGTGGTAGATGGCGCGCACGGCCCGCTCGAGGTCGTCTTCCTCGACGCCGATAATGATGTTGTTCTCGGAGGAGCCCTGATCGATCACGCGGATGTTGACTTCGGCTTCTGCAAGGGCCATGCACAGGCGGCCGGCGACGCCGGTATGCCCCGCCATGCCCTGGCCCACGGTGGCGATGAGGGCCAGGCCGGGATTGAGGGATACGCGATCGGGCTCGCACGTCCGTTCGATGCCTTTCACGATCGCTGCGCCGTGGTTCAGGAGTTCCTCGTCCTCGACGATGATGGACATTGTGTCGATCCCGGTGGGCATGTGCTCGAAACTGACGCCGTGTTCCTCGAGCACGGCCAGCACGCGCCGGCCGAACCCGCGCTCCTTGTTCATCAACGTTTTCTCGATGTTGAGCATCGTGAAGCCTTTGCGGCCCGCGATGCCGCAGATCAACTGGGTGGCGTCGCGCCGGGGGAGGATCATGGTGCCGGGGTTGTCCGGTTCTTTGGTACTGCGGATGTTGATGGGGATGCCGGGCTGGCGGACGGGGAAGATGGCTTCATCGTGGAGCACCTTGGCGCCCATGTAGGAGAGCTCGCGCAGTTCCTGGTAGGTGATTTCGTCGATCCGGTGGGATTCGGGGACGATGGCCGGATCGGCCATGAGGAATCCGGGCACATCCGTCCAGTTCTCGTACAAGTCCGAGCTGGACGCGCGCGCCACGATGGCGCCGGTCACGTCGCTGCCGCCGCGCGAGAAGGTCTTGATCGTGCCGTCGGGCAGGCTTCCGTAGAACCCGGGGATGACGAACCGGCCGGGGCCCTTGAGGCGTGCGCCGAGGAGGTCGTAGGTGCAGGGATCGAGCCCGCCTTCCTCGTCGAACTTGATGAAATCCGCGGCGTCGACGAATTCGGCTTCGAGCAGCTTGGCGAGCAGCAGGCCGTTGAGGTATTCGCCGCGGGAGGCCATGAAGTCGGGCCCCGGGGATGCGTTTTCGGCCGACGCGATGGCCTCGATGTGCTCGTGGATGTTGAAGTCGACCTTCAACTCGACGGCGAGCTGCTCGAAGCGCGCGGCGATGATCCCGCGCGGCTCGGATACGTCCAGGCCTTGGGTGGCGAGGCTGTGCCAGGCGTAGAGCAAATCGGTGATCTTCTTGTCGTCGGGCCGGCGCTTACCGGGCGCGCTCGGGACGATGAAACGCCGCCCGGGATTGGCGGCAATGATATCTGAAACGCGCTTGAAGGCCTGCGTATCCGCCAGTGAACTGCCGCCGAACTTGCACGTGATTGCACTCATGGTTCCCTATCTCGCTCCTCGGTTGTGTCGTGTCCTGCCTGCGCCGCGCGGTCGGGCCCCGCGGCCTGCCGCCTCGGCATCGAACGTGCCCCGGCCGCATCAGGGGATCATGAACGTCACGATCCGTTTGATGTCGTTCACCGTGATAAAGAGGATCAGCGCGACGATGAACAACAGCCCGAATTGCTGCACCCGCTCGACCACCCGGACGTCGAGCGGCTTCCTGCGCACGCCTTCGACGCCGAGCAGCACGAGGTGTCCGCCGTCGAGCACCGGGAGCGGCAGCAGGTTGAATACGCACAGGTTGATGCTGATGAACGCGGTCATCTCGAGCAGCCAGGAGTATCCCATCCGTGCGGCCTCGGTGGTCACCTGGTAGATCATCACCGGCCCGCCCAGATCCTTGGGGCTCAGGCCGCCGGTTACCAGGAGGGCGAGCGTCTTGAGCGTGCGCGCGAGCGCCTGATAGCCCTGGTGAACGGCCTCGGGCACGACGAGCTTGAGCGGCACGCGGTGGAATACCGTCTGGGTGCCCCAGAACACGCCCACCGCACCTACCGTGGCGACGGGCAGGTGCGCCGACAGGGTTTCCTCGCGCTGGAGCAGGCCCAATCCGATGGCGGGCCGCTTCACGGTTACGGGGAGTTCTTCGTCCAGGCGCGTCCGCTCCAGTTCGCGGAGCACGGTTGCCGTGGCCGGTTGCCCGTCCACCTCGAGGATGATGTCTTTGCGCTGGAGGCCCGTCGCTTCGGCCGCCTCCTCGGTGAGTTGGAGAATCGCGGGCGGCGCGTCCAGATCGAGTTCCGTGACCGCCTGCGCGAGTTGCATCACCGTCAGTTGGCGCGTCTCCTCGACGCCGGCCCGCTGAATGCCGACGGCGATCTGCGCCGCGGGATCCGTCTCGGCCTGCTTGAGAAGGCCGGCCGCAGAGGCCGGGCTCTCACCGATCCGGACGATCTGATCGTGTAGCCGCAGGCCGAGTTCGGAGAGGAAGGGTGCAGAATCGTAGCAGACGCGCAGGGGCGCCTCGCCATCGAGCAGCGTGCCCCAGTTCGGGGGCGGCCACAGCGAGATTCCCTTAAACCGGCCGATCCGCGCAGGACGCAGGTTCATGAGCACCGTATCGGGGCCGCGCTGCACCTCGAGCGCGAGGGATTCGTCGTCCGTCATGCCTTCGACGAGGGCGGTGAAGGTCACCGTTTCGACGGGCTTTCCCTGGGCCCGGACGATGACGTCGCCCGGGCGGATGCCGGCCTCGGCCGCCGGCATGCCGGCGACCACGTGCTTGACGAGGGCGGGGTTGAACGAGGCGACGCCGAACCGGGCGTGGGCGTCTCCGTCGAAGGATTTGGGCTGGACGGGGGACAGGTAGCGCGTCACGGTGCCGTCCGGGCCTGTCCGCTCGATAATGACGCGAAGGATGCCGCCGCCGCCCAACACGGCGTTAATGGCGACATCGGCGAT
>JAFGTL010000196.1 GCA_016934125.1 Candidatus Hydrogenedentota bacterium | reverse complement strand
CCGGCACCACGCCGCGACGCTCAGCCGGCGCCAGCGGAATCGTCTCTTCGTAGCCGGCGATCAACTCGCGAAAGATGCCCGGCCACGCCGCCCGGTTGGCAGGGTCTTCCCAGCCGTCGAAGAGCATGCTCCGCGCGCAGTAACACGGATCGTACACCCGGAAGCACCGGCGCACCATGTCGAAATCGACGATGCCGGTGAGTTCGCCTTTGTCGAACAGCATGTTCTCCGGGTGGATATCGCCGTGGATCCACTGGATGGGCAGATCCGGCCCGAGCGGCTCGAGGCCGGCGAAGCAGGCCTCGGCGATGGCGGCCACGCGGGCGCAGTCGACGTCCTCGGGATACTCGTTGAGCGCGGGGAGGTGGCGTGCCCGGGCCTCGGCGAGGAGATCGTACACGGGGACATTGACGGGCGCGCGCCAGTCGCGGAGGGCCGTGTGAAGACGCGCAATCGCCCGGCCGAACCGCCGGGCCCGCCCCAACGCGTCGCCGCTGTAGTGATCGACGATCACGCGGCCCCGCAACCACGGATACAACCCGTATATCCCGCTGTCGAGGACGAGATAGGGCGCGCCGCTCTTCGTTTTGACGGGAATGGCCACGGGCACGCCGGCCGCATCGAGCGCCGTGACAAGATCGAGCTCCAGTTCGGTGTTGCCCTTCACCTTCCGGAGCTTGAGCGCATACCGCACACCCGATGCCATGGTGACGGCCTTGGCCCCGCCCGAATAGGACACAAGCGGCTCGGCCGACACGAGGTCGCCAACCTCCCACGCGTCAAGCAACTCCCCGGCGCGGGGAATGTGTCGGACGTCGGAGATGGCCTGGGCCTGCGTGGCAAGCGCTGCGAGGGTGAGATACATGCGACTCAATCCGTCTCGTTTCCGACCGCGGGCCTCCGGCCTCGTGCCGTGCGATGTCGGCCGCCCCACCCGCGGTAGGGCCTCTGCTCGTCCATTCCGGCAACCGGAACGGCGCGGCGCCGCTCCCGTGCCTACCGCGCCCAGTCTAGCAGAACCGTCCGCGGCCCTGCCACGTCCCGGATCGCGCCCTACGCCGGCCCGACGACGCGCCGTATCGCACGCGCGAGATCGGCGCCGATGATGGGCTTCATCACGTGGCACTGGATGGCGCCCTTGTCGCCGGCGGTTTCGCGCATGGTTTCGGCGAAACCGCTGCACAGGATCACCGGCACATCGGGCCGCACCGCGTGGATCTTCCGGCTCAGTTCCGTCCCCCGCATATGGGGCATCATCTGATCGGTGACGATCACGTCGAAAGCGCTCGGGCTCTGGGCGAACACCTCCAGGGCCTCGACGCCGCTCGTATGCACAACCACCGAGTAGCCCAGCCGCTCGAGTGCCGCCCGCGCGAACTCGCCGATCGGCTGTTCGTCGTCCACCAGCAACACCCGCTCCGAACCCCGCAGCGCCTCGGCAGGCGCCTCGGCTTCCGCCGCTACGCCTTCGAACGGCATGCAGGGCAGCAGCACCGTGAATGTCGAGCCCTCGCCGGGCTCGCTGTACACGTGCACCACCCCGTTCAGATCCGTCACGATGCCGTGCAGCGTTGCGAGCCCGAGCCCGGTGCCCTCGCCCCGTTCCTTCGTGGTGAAGTACGGCTCGAAAATCCGGGCCTGCGTCTCGTCGTCCATTCCGTGGCCCGTGTCATGCACCTCGAGCCGTGCATACGTGCCCGGCACCAGATCGGGATCGCGCTCGACTTCGCTCTCGCCGACCTCCACCTGCGAGAGCCGTAGCGCGAGCACGCCGCCCTTCTCCTGCATGGCATGGTAGGCGTTCGTACACAGGTTCATCACGATCTGGTGGATGCCGGTGGGATCGGCGAGCACCGGCGCGCACTTGTTGTCGATCTCCTCGCGCATCTCGATCGTCGGGGGAATGGAGCCGCGCAGGAGTTTGAGCGCTTCCTTCACAATAGACTGAACGCGCACCGGCAGCATCTCCCGTTCCCGCTGCCGGCTGAACGCCAGGATCTGCGCCACCAGATCCTTCGCGCGGCGGCTCGCCAACTCGACCTGCGCCAGGCTCTGGCGCACCTCGCTGTCTTCGGGCAGATCGCACATCGCGATGTCCGTGTATCCCATGATCGCGCTCAGGATGTTGTTGAAGTCATGGGCGATTCCGCCCGCCAGCGTGCCGATGGCCTCGAGTTTCTGCGCCTGCCGGAGCCGTTCCTCCAGGGCCAGCTGCCCCGTGATATCGCGGGCCACGGCGACGAAATTGACAATCTCGCCCGCCGCGTCGCGCACCGGCGACGCCGTCACCTCCTCGATACTCGCCCGGCCGTCCGCGCGATCGATCCGCATCCGGCCCGTCCACGTCCTGCCCGACGAGACCGCGTCCCACAGCTCCCGCAACGCCGCTTGCGCGTGATCCCCACGGAGCACGGCCCACATATCCGCGCCCAGCGTATCTGCGCGCGACATCCCCGACAACTGCTCCCACGCCGGGTTGACGTATCGCGCGATGCCCTGGGCGTCCGTGATCACGACGGCCTCCGCGGCCTGCTCGATGGCCGCGGCCAGTTGCCGCCGTTCCTCCTCCACGCGCTTCCGATCCGACACGTCTTCGACGATGGCCGCCAGGTACTGCTCGGAACCGGACTGCACCCGCACCAACGACAGCGTCGCCCGGCACCACAGCCGATCGCCCTCCTTGCGCACGTACTGAATCTCCTCCGAAACCCATTCGGCCGCCCCCTCGACCACGCGCTTCCTGTCGGCCTCGTTCGAGACGCGGAACTCCTCGGCGGTGACATCGGCGAGCGTCAGCCCCAGGAGTTCCTCCTCGCTGTAGCCCAGCATGTCGCAGAACCTGCGATT
>JAFGTL010000195.1 GCA_016934125.1 Candidatus Hydrogenedentota bacterium | reverse complement strand
CGGAGCCCTTGCGTTCCCATCCCCAGGCGGCCCAGGCGCGCGCCATCATGGGCGAACAGGGTTTCCCGGCCGCGCTCCGGTTCGTTTCGGCGGAGCGACTCGCCTACGTGCGCACCAAGCCCCATGTGGATCCGCTGACCGAGGCCTTCCACGCGTGGCTGTGCTCCCCGGAGCAGTCCTGATGCCCGCCGAAGACGGCTTTGTCGACCTGGCCCGCTTCTACGACGCGATCATGTCCCACGTGGACTACGACCGCTGGCGCCTCGTCACCATGGCCCTCTCCGAACTCCTGCCCCGGCCTTTCGTCCACCTCGATACGGCCTGCGGCACCGGCGTCCTGCTGAAACGGCTCCGCGCCGACGGATGGGACAGCCTCGGGCTCGATCTGTCCTACGCCATGGTGCGGCAAGGCCGCCGCCACAACCCCGCCCCTGCCGCCGTGGCCGACCTGCGCGCCCTGCCGGTCGCCGGCTCCATCGACTATGCCACCTGCCTCTTCGACAGCGTCAACTTCCTGCTGGACGAAACAGATCTCCGCGAGACCATGGGCCAATTCGCCGCCGCCTTGCGCCCGAACGGCCTCCTCTACTTCGACATCGTCACCGAACGCATGGTGCTCGAGCACTTCGCCGGGCAAACCTGGACGGAGAACTCCGGCCGCCTCGCCACCTCCTGGTCCTGTTCCTACGACCGCAACACCCACGTCGCCGAGTCCCGGATCCGTGTCAACAATGGGCCTGTCTGCACCATCCGCGAACGCATTTACGACCGCGAGGTCGTCGAGGACGCGCTCGCTAAAGCCGGGTTCGAGATCCTCGCTATCGCCGACGCCGAGTCCTGGCGGCCGCCCCGGAAACAGTCCGTCCGCATCGATTTCGTGGCCGTCAACGGCGATGCCGGCTTCTACGCGAAGGCTTTCCGCAAGGTGCGCGGCACCGTCCGTGGCCTCTTCGTGTGAGCGTTGCGCGCCTGTCCCTGCCATGCCGCTGCGCTGCGGTTGGCCCCCAATCGGCTGTGTCAATTGTTCGCACAACTGAGCAGATTTTGACCAGTCCCGCTGACTCGCCGCCCAACTTGCCGTTCCCGACAGCGTTGTAAGTCTTTTTCGGTGAGCGCGTTGCCGATTCAGGCGGAGTGGGGGAGAGGTTGGTACAATACTTGCAGCTTCCTATCCGGTGCAGAGTCTTTTAACCAGGTAGGTGCAGGCGCGTCAGCTGCGGGTATCGGGCGCGCAACTGAAGGGTGATCACGATGAAAAGCTCAAGGGTGGTATCGCTTTCTCTGGCGCTCGTGGCCGTGTTGGTCTTCGCCGGGCCGGCTTCCGCTCTCATTCTCCCGACGGAGGATCTGGTTCCGATCCCCAATTCCGTCCTCACGTCGTTCAGCCTTCCTCCGCTGTATCCCGCGGTGGCCGGGCTCCTGTTCTACGATCCGTCGGGCGACGTGATTGGCACCTTCGGCCTCACGAATCTCAGCCTGCTGGATCCGCTCCTCGAGGATGCCCCTTCCGGAACCCTCGGGAACGTTGCGGGCTACTGGAGCTTCAACATCACCTACGATCCCGCCTTCGCCACCATCAGCGGCAATCCCGACGCCCTCGTGGACTGGACGTGGGTGTGGAGCGATATGCAGCTTCTCCTCTCCGAACAGACGGGAAGTGCCGTGCTCACCACCACCGAGACGTACAATAACGTCGCCAACCAGTGGGTTCTTGTCGACGGCAGCACGCTCCCGGGCAATCTCTGGGTTTACGCCTCGCTGGACTTCACCAGCGGCCGGGGCGTGTTCGCATTCATCGCCGACGGCCTGTCTGGACTCCTCCCCACCGCCGCCCTGGATCTCCTCAGTTCTGAGAGCGGCGGCGGCAGTTATCTGCAGGCCGAGATCGTGCCCGAACCGGCCAGCCTCACTCTGCTCGGCCTTGGCCTCGGCGGCCTCCTCATTACACGGTTCCGGAAACGCTCCTGACCTTTATCGCAACGTCAACAGCGTTTTCCTGAAGGCCTCCCCGCGCGGGAGGCCTTCTCCGTTGATGTGGCCGACGCCGCCGCACCACACCCCGCCCGACGGGCATTCGGCACACCGGACATGATAGAATCCCCGGCGTTCAGGAGCTTGGGTATTCGGCACGGGCATGAGGTGTGCCATGGACGGGATAGCAGGACTGATCGTACTGGCCTCGCTGTTGAGCGCCGCGGGCGATGCGTCGATCGAGGACGCCGCCGGCGAGGATACCCCGGCCGCCGAAGCGGCCGGCGAATACCAGGAGTATCTCGCGCGCATTCAGGAGCTCGCCCGCTCGGCCCAGGCCATCGCCGCGCAGGACGGCAAACAGGCCCTTATCGCGCAGTATCAGGAGATCATCGAGGCCTATCCCGGCTACACCAAGAACATCGAGCTCGCCACCACCATGGGGCGTATCCTCGAATGGGATCTCAAGGACTCCGGCGAACCCGCCGATCCCGAAGGCGCCTTGGCCGTATACCTCAGCGTCGTCGGCGCCTATGAGCCCGACCACCCTTACATGAGGACGGTGAAGAAGCTCGCCGCCGACCGCGCACAGACGATCGCCCCGGACACGGCCCAACAACTCTATCTCGACATGGTGCGCGACTATCCCGACGACGAGATCCTGCACCTCAACAGCTACTACAACCTCGGCAAACTCGCCGCCGCCCAGGGCGACGCACGCACGGCCGAAGACTACTTCACCGGCGTCATGGCCTACGAGCCGCCAGCCGGCGAGGGCGCCTCGGCGGAGTTCGCCTCGGCCGACTCGTATCGGCGCAACGCCTGCACCGGCCTCCTCCAACTCGCCATCCAGGGCAAGTTCTCCCCCGAAGAGCGCTTGGCCGCCCTCGACGATCTGCTCCGACGCTTTCCGGAGATTGAACAGCGCTACGCCGACATGGTGGCCCGATTCCGCCGCACCATCGAGGGCGACAAGCCTGCGGGCGACCGCCCCGCGCCGGCTGCGCCCCAGACGCGTGCGCCGGGTTCTCCTCCGCCCCCGGGGGACACGGCCGGCGGGCCTCGTCCGAGGGGGCGCGTGTTCGCGCGGCGCGGAGCAAGCGAGGAGGCGCCGCCCGACGCGCCGGCCCCCGATGCGGTGCCCGCCGCGCCCGAGCCGGAGCCGTCCGTCGAGGAGAGTGCCGAGTCCCGCGCGCGAACGCTGCGTCTGGTTGCGCTTGCGGCCGTGGCCGCCGCGGGTGGTATTGCCTTGCTCATCGTCCGGAGGCGCTTGTTCTAGAGGCGGGCATCTGTCATTCGACCGTACGAGGAACCAACAGGGAGGGAAGTGAGGATCATGGCGAAGACGGCGAAGATCATTGATGGGAAGAAGATCGCGGCGGCGATTCGTGCCGAACTGAAGGTGGAGGTCGCGGCCCTCAAGAAACGCGGCATCCATCCCGGGCTGGCCGTGATTCTCGTCGGCGACGATCCCGCCAGCCAAGTGTACGTGCGCACCAAGGAACGGGCCTGCGAGGAGGTCGGCCTCGCGTCCTTCGTGCACCGCCTGCCTGCCAACGCCACCGAACGCCGCGTCCTCAGCCTCGTGGCCCGGCTCAACGCCGACAAACGAGTCCACGGCCTCCTCGTGCAGTCCCCGCTGCCCGGCCACATCGACGAGATGAAAGTGGTCAACGCCATCGATCCCGGCAAGGACGCGGATGGATTCCATCCCGTCAATGTCGGCAAGATGCTCATCGGCCAGGACGCCCCGCTCCCCTGCACCCCGCACGGGTGTCAGGAACTCCTCCTCCGATCGGGCTACGATCCTGCCGGGAAACACGTCGTGGTCGTGGGCCGCTCGAACATCGTCGGCAAGCCCATCGCCGCCATGCTCATGCAGAAGGCCGCCGGCGCCAACGCCACCGTCACCGTCTGCCATTCCCGCACCAAGCGCCTTGCCACCATCACCCGGCAGGCCGACATCCTCGTCGCCGCCATGGGCGTGCCCGGCTTCATCACGGCCCGGATGGTGAAGGAGGGTGTCATCGTGCTCGATGTGGGCATCAGCCGCGTGGAGGACAAGACGCGGAAGTCCGGTTACCGGCTTGCCGGCGACGTGGATTTCAAGGGCGTCAGCAAGAAGGCCCGCGCCATCACCCCCGTGCCCGGCGGCGTCGGCCCGATGACGGTGGCCATGCTGCTGCAGAACGCGGTGCGTGCGGCCTCGGCGCAGGGCGCCCGCAAATAGCCCGGGGGGGGCTGGGCCTCATTTCTTCAGACGCTTCTTCAGCGCCTGGATGCGGCTTTGACTTGCTTCGTCGAGCCGTTCCTCGATGCTGATCCCCGTGTGCCGCTCATGCGTGCGCTGCAAGTCGTCCCGTTCGCGGTTCAGCCGCTCGTCGATGGTGGACAGGAAATGGTTTGGCTCCATGACGAGCGTGCCCATGCCCCGGCACAGCCCACGGATGCCCCGATCGCCCGTCACGACCACGAGATCGCGCCGGTTGGGCGCATGGTAGGCGGTGCGCTCGATGAGTGCATCGGCCGACTGGTGGGCGGGCGAGTACACTACCTCGAGGCCCGGCCCGGCCCGGAAGGGGAGGTGGGGATCGGCCTGCCGGCCGCGCCCGTCGAACACGATCTTCGCCGAGTCGCCCGACGCGGAGCAGAACCGTGCGACGCGCTCGATCAGGGCGTCACGGGCGGACTCGAAGTTCGCGTCGGCGAGAGGGCGGAGGGCCGGGCAGAAGTGAATGACGTTGTATCCGTCTATGTAGTACGTGAGCGGCATCGGAGGGCATCAGCTTTCGTACACCCGTTCCACTCGCGGCCCGATTCCCGTCAGGATATCGTACGGAATCGTGTCGGCCCGTTCCGCCAGTTCCGCCGCCGTGATGGCCTCCTCGCCGTCGGCCCCGATGAGTGTCGCCGTATCGCCGGCGGCCACGCCCGGCACGTGCGTGACGTCCACGACGATTTGATCCATCGAGACGCGGCCCCGCACCGGGCACCGCTTCCCGCGAATCAGGACGTCGGCCCGGTTGCTCAAGGCGAACCGGTATCCGTCCGCGTAGCCGACGGGCAGGATCGCGGCCCGCATCCGCTGCCGGGCCGTGAAGGTGCGCCCGTATCCGATCGTGGCGCCGGAGGCCAAGTCCTTCATCAGCACCACCTCCGTCTCCCAACGCAGCACGGGCCGGAGCGGCGATGGATCGGGCACCGGATCGCACGGCCAGACCCCGTACGTCATGAGCCCGGGCCGCACCATGCTGAACGTGGAGGCCGTCGGATGATTGACGATGCCCGCGCTATTCGCGGCGTGGGCCATCTCATACGGCACGCCCTCCTTGTCCAACTGGCGTAACACCTGCTTGAACTGCTTGATCTGGTAGCCGGTGAACGGATCGCGGGGGCGCTCCGCCACCGCGAAATGCGTGGCGACGCCCTCGATATCGATGTGCGAGATCCGCGTCAGGTGGAGCAGATCGGCCACGGCCGACTCCGGCAGGAATCCCTGCCGCCCCATGCCCGTGTCAATCTTGCAGTGCACCGGCACCACCCGGTTCGCCCGCCGCGCCAACTCGCCCACCCGTTCGGCCGCGGCCACGCTCGATACCGTCAGCCGGAGGTCGTATTCGACCGCCGCGCCCAGCGCGTCTCTCGGCGGCGTCACCAGCACCAGCAGGCGCGCCTCGATCCCCGCCTCCCGCAGGGCGACCGCCTCGTTCACCGTCGCCACGGCCAGCATCGCGGCCCCCTCGGCCACCGCCCGGCGCGCCACCGGCACCGCGCCGTGGCCGTACGCGTCCGCCTTCACCACCGGAATGAGGCCGCAGTCCCCCGGCACCATCTGCCGGATCAGCGCCAGGTTGTGCGCGTACGCATCGAGGTCGATCAAGGCCCGCGACGGGGCGGCCGGCGTTTTCATGATTCCTGCCCCACGTGAAGAATGCCCCAGTTGGCCCGGGCGAAATCGATGCCCGAGTAGACGGTGTACGCGGCCACGAACACAATCGCCCAGAACGACGCCGCCCCGAGCACCGCGCGGAACGGCAGCACGTAGTCCGCTGCCCACCCCATGACAATGCGATCCACCGCGGCGAAGAACAGAAACACGAAGATATACACCATCTGCAGCACGGCCTTCGTCTTGCCCGAGGCGCTCGCCGCGATCACCGTCCCCTGGCTGGCCGCCAAAGAACGCGCGCCCGTCACCAGGAACTCGCGCGACAAGATCGCCACCACGCTCCAACCCGGAATCCGAATCGGCTCGAGCTTCATCAGCATGATGAACGCCGCCGCGAGGAGCACCTTGTCCGCCACCGGATCCAGGAGTTTCCCGAAATTCGTCACCAGGTTGCGTTCCCGGGCGATCTTGCCATCGTAGTAGTCTGTCAGCGTCGCCGCCACAAACACCGCGTACGCCAGCGCGAATGTCGTCAGGGTCGGGAACGACAGCAGCGCCACGAATATGGGCACCATGATCACGCGCGCAACAGTGAGTTTGTTTGGGAGCGTCATGGTGTATCCTCGATCAGTCCCCGGCCGTCTCCCGGCCTGCAGTCATGGCGGATTGGGTGCCGAGCGTCGGTGTTTCGCGGCATTCTACCAGATCGGCGGCGGCGGCGCACATTCGCCACGGCACATCGGCCCCGGGGTGCGGCAACGCGACTGGCCGCCTACTGCGCGGCGCCGTCGACGGGCGGAATCATCAGTTCGCCCGCCTCGACACGGTTCTCGGCCGGCTCCGCGTTCGGCCGCACCACCACCGTATACGCAAACCAGCCGAGCACGAGGATTGCGCACACGGTGCACCACGCGACCATGTCCGTGGCCCACAGCGCCGTCAGGAGGGAAGGGGAGGTGGCATCGCGGCGGCGGCGCAGGAACCGCCCGGATGGCGCCGGGCGCGTGCAGGCGCGGTAGCTGTCCAGGAAGGGCTCGGCCTCCAGATCGAGAAACCTGCAGTACGTCTTCAAGAACCCGAGGGCGTACGTCGGTGCAGGCAGCGCGTCGAGGCTGCCGCGTTCGAGGGCCTCCACGAAGTCGTCGGGAATGTGCGTCGCCCGATATACGTCGCTCACCGACACGCCCATCTCGTCGCGCCGTTCGCGCAGAGCCTGTCCTGGAAAGGTGTGTTCCGTCATGCCACCTCGTCGTTGCTGGGAGGCGCGCTCACCAGAATCTCGCGGGCCTT
>JAFGTL010000194.1 GCA_016934125.1 Candidatus Hydrogenedentota bacterium | reverse complement strand
TGTGTACGCGATGGGCGCCTTCGACATCGTGCGGCAGTACTGCCGGCTGCACCGGGCGGATCCCCGGTTCCGCTCGACGCTGTCCGAGATCGACTACCTGAAGCCCTACTTCGACATG
Organism: Candidatus Hydrogenedentota bacterium; assembly: GCA_016934125.1. Taxonomy (GTDB): domain Bacteria; phylum Hydrogenedentota; class Hydrogenedentia; order Hydrogenedentales; family SLHB01; genus JAFGTL01. The sequence continues at coordinate 3,184 of JAFGTL010000194.1, read as the reverse complement.
TTCCCGGAGGATCGCGAACTCCTTCTGGCCGCGTTCCGGGAGAATCGGGCCAACTCGGACTGCATGTACAACCAGCCCAACGAGCAAACTTGCGGCGGCGAAGGGCTGGTGCGCAACTTCCTGTATGGACAGCTCTTCACGGGGCGCGTCATGGGCCAGGCGTGCCGCGTGTTCAGCCCGGAAGACGTGTTCGGACACCCGAACCAACTCTCGCAAATCGCCCGCAAGAGCGGGTGCATCGGCGTGATGTGGGGGAAATGCATCAACAACTTCCCGCCGTTCTTCCACCATGTGGCGCTCGATGGCGTGCCGTTGCCGCATCAGCGCGGGCGTGCCTCCTGGGATGAAGTCCACGACATGGGGTTGAGCGTAAACCTGGGGAGCGCCGATCAGACGCCGCCGACCGACTGGCACGCTTCACTGGTGCCGCGGATCCAGCAGGCCACCTGCGGCGACGTGCCCGCCGAGATCCGGCGGCAGTGTGAGGAGGAGGGCGCCCATCTCCCCGTCACGACGCGCGACATGTCGCTGTATCACGCGGCCACGTCGCTGTCGCGTGTCAACCTGAAGATCGCGAACCGGCTCGGCGAGAACACGCTGATCGCCGCGGAGAAATTCGCCACCATCGCCAACCTGCTCGGGGCGCGCTACCCCGACAAGGCGCTCGACAAAGCGTGGCGCCAGCTCCTGTGCGGCCAGCACCACGACTCGATCACGGGCACGCACAACGAGATCTCGTTCGTGGATCTGATGAATGCCTACCGAGAGGTGCTTGAACTGGGCACGGACGTGCTCGGGCGCTCGCTCGACTACCTCGGGCGCGCCATCGATCCCGGCGAGGGCGGGGCGCCGCTGGTGGTGTTCAACTCGTTGGCCTGGGAGCGGACGGACGTGGTGCGGACGACGGTGAAGCCGGGCGGCGCGAAGGGATTCAGGCTACAGGATCACCGCGGCAAGGCGGTGGCGTTTGAGGCGTCCAACGTGGTGCGGAATCGGGCTGGCGGCGTCGTGTCGGCGGACATCACGTTCGTGGCGCGCGACGTGCCCTCGCTCGGCTACCGCGCCTATCGGATCGTGCCTGCCGGAAAAGCGTTGCCCGAGGCCAAGGCGATTGCGGGCACAGTGATTGAGAACGAGTACTACCGGCTCGAAGTCGATCCCGCCCGGGGCGGCGGATTGGTGAGCGTGTACGACAAGGCGGCCCGGCGCGAGGTGCTGAACAGCGCGGCGGGCCACGTGGGGAACGAGTTGGCGGCGTTGGAGGAGGTAGCGGATCGGGCGGAGACGCAGCACGAGTTCTACACGACGGGCCTGGCCATGTATTCGGGCGATCGGCCCGCGGCGGTGGAGGTCGAGAAGGGCCCGGTGAGTGCGACGATTCGTGCGCGGTACGCCATGGGCGAGTTGTGCGCCGTGGTGCAGACGATCACTTTGTATAAGGGCGTCAAACGCATCGAGTTCGAGGCGGTGCTCGAAGACTACCAAGGGGAAGACAACCTGTTCTGCGTGACGTTCCCGACGCGCCTGAAGGGGGCCGTGCCGGTGTTCGACGAGCGGTTCGGCGCGGTAGTGCGGAACGACAGCAGGAACTACCTCGATTTCCGCACGCACCGGCAGATCATGTTCAGCGACTGCGCGGTATACGCGGCCAACAAGTGGATGGAGTACGGCTCGAGTGCGGTGCTCGAAGCGGGCCGGAACACGTACGCCCTCGGCATGGTGGGCCTGATCGCGCCGAAGCCGGACACGCCGGTGGCGGAGGCGGTTCAGAAGGTGCTGATCAAGAAGGGCATCACGTGCACGCCGTGGCTCGACAAGGGCGGCCCGCACTACGGCACCTATCAGTACCATATGGACGAGGACTTGCTGTATACGCGGTTCCGGATTTCTATCGGCTCGCGAGGCCGGAACGCGTACACGCGGAAACTGCTGGCGGCGCAGCCGGCCGCCGTGCGGCGGGCGTTCGAGAAGCGCCTGAAGCGCGACGGCCACGCGTTCATACTCGTGAAAGACGGCGGTTTCCTGGACGGCGGGCACGGCGGCTGGCCGGCGCTGCCCGTACTCCTCGTCGAGGCGGCCGCGTCGAAGGGGCTGAGTGAGGCCCTGGAGGGCGCGCTCGCGGCGTTCCCGGCCACCGCGACGATCAAGTTGCCCGCCGAGGTGGACGCGACGGGCGAATCGCACCGCGTCGACAACTACGGCGTCGCCGTGCTCAACCAGGGCACGTATGCCAACAGCGTCGAGAAGGGCGGTTCGATCTGCATGATGCTCATGCACACCTGCCGGTGGTACGGGGGCACCAACAACTTCAAAGACGCACCGGCCCCGGGCTATCTCGTGCCGGAGAACAAGAACCATGTTTTCCGATACGCCCTGTATCCCCACGCGGGAGACTGGCGGGCCGCGCGCACGCAGCACGCAGGACACGAGTTCAACCACCCGTTGACCGCCCGGGAGACGAAGCCCGGCAAGCGGCCGTGCCTTCCGCCGGAGTTGTCGTTCGTGCGCGTCACGCCGGGCAACGTGATCCTGTCCGCCATGAAGCCCTTCGGCAATCCGGTGGCGGGGTTCGAGCGCGGCGGCGAGAGCCAGGCGGCCGGCGGAATTCTGGTGCGGGTATACGACACGGAAGGCGCCGACGCGGAAGCGCGGATCGAGTTCGCGGAGGGAATCCGTTCGGCGTGGTCGAGCAATCTGATCGAGGAGCGGGGAGGCGAACTGGCCGTGCGCGATGGGGCGGTGCCGCTGTACGTCTCGCCATTCTCGATTGAGACGATCGGATTCGTGCCGGAGAAGCTCGGGCGGAAACAGGGCCGGAAGAGCATTGGCGCCGAGGGGGAGCCCGTGCAGCCGGTGTGGGTGCGCTCCTGGGAGCACGACGCCGAGTCCATGCCCATGGGGTACCACGGGGCCGTGTGCTCGATCGCGCGCGAAGTGAAAGAGGAGGACGACGGGCGGACGCTGCACCTGAAGGTGAACGCGGTGAACGACTACGTCGACGCGCCGGTGGAGCTCTCGGCGCGCGTGGCCGTGCCGGAGGGATGGACGGCGACGCCGGCGTGTGTGGAAGCCGAACTGGCGCCGCGCGGACACCGGATCACGCCGGTGCGTGTGACGAGGCCGGACGGCGACGCGCAGGGGCAGATCCGGCTCGTCTACGAGTTCGACGGGCAGACGTTCCAGG
>JAFGTL010000193.1 GCA_016934125.1 Candidatus Hydrogenedentota bacterium | reverse complement strand
GGGCCGGGGCCGACGGTGTATACGGCCGCGTGGGGCTCGCGCCGAACCAGTTGAGCGGCAGCCGGGGGATGAAGCGCCGCGTCTTCCGCGGCCGGAACAACCACAGTCGCTTCTGCGCCGGCCGGGATCGTCACGTCGAGGGTGAAGGCCCCGTCGCGACGCTGCCAGGACACGGGCACGACGCCGAGTTCCGTCACTACCGCGCCATGGGCTTCGACGAGATCGCCGGGGCGGGGGTCGACGATCAGCCCGCCCTCGGAGATACATCCTTCACGGCGGACGCCGAGCACGCGGGTGCTGAGGAAGTAGGCGGGCGACGAGCCGATGTTGTGACACAGGGCCCCGCCGCCGAATCCCTCGAACACGGTATCGAGATCCGTCCGGGCGATGGTGCTCGCCCAACGCCGACGGATGCTGTCCAGAGCAAGGGAGTCGTAGGCGGGATCGTTCTGGCGGTAGAGCACGTCGAGGAGGAGGCAGTAGCTGTAGGGCGAGCCGATTGGTTCCAGGTTGGCCACGAGGTAGTCGCGCACGCGCTGAATGCGCGCTTCGGGCACGCTGCCGAAGTAGAGGGCCGCCATAGCCGCGTGCGGCGTAGGCGGCGTGAGCTGCCCGTCCATAATGCCCCCGTGATACGCGCCGGCCTCTTCATTCCACAGGTGGGTGTTGATCGCCTCGTCGGCCTCACGGGCATGGGCCTCGTAGCGCGCGGCCTCGTCGTCGCGCCCGAGCCTGCGCGCCAGGAAGGCGGCGTCGCGGAACGCGCCGGCGAGGTAGGCGTTGAGGGATGCGCCTTCACACGTCTTGTACGAGAGCGGGTTGTCGAAGAACACAAACTCGCGGGCCCTGACGAGTCCATTCTCGGTGCGGTGGGCGAGGAACCAGTCGAGTTGGCGTGTCAGGTAGGGCCAGAGCCGCCCCACCTCGGCGAGATCTTCGGTGTTCTCGTAGTAGGAGCGGAGCGTGCAGATCCACAGGCAGGCGTAGTCTTCGATGTAGCCGTGGATGTCCCATCGATTGGAGGGATGGTGTGCTTTGAGGCGCCCGTCGGGCTGTTGGCTGAGGGCGATGTGCCGGAGCATGTTGCGGATGAGGCGGGGATCGCTGTACACGCGGCCGCCGTCCGGGCCGGGCCCGGCAAACACGGCGCGCGTCACCGGGTATTCACACACGGCCGCGTCGCCCATCCACTCGACGCGCTCCCGGGCGCTGCAGTCGGTGTATCCGTCTTCGCTGCACAAGGAGATCGTGCGTACGCTGCGTTCCCAGAGTTCGTCGAGGAACCCGTCGTTGCAGGCGAAGGAGCCGAGCCGCTCGAAGGGATACGTGCGGTTCACGACGTGGATGTCGTGTAGGGTGAGGGCGCCCGCGTTGACGCGGATGAGCAGGTAGCGGAAGCCGGATATGTCGCCGGCCATGTACTGCTGGCGGCCGTCGCGGCACACGTAGCGATTCGGGATGTAGGCCTCGTCCAGGTGGCCGTTCACGTAGCCGCTTCCGTGGCGCACCTCGAAGGCCGTCCCCGCCTGCGCATCGAAGTCGAGCACCTCGTAAGCCAACACGGCCCGGCCGACGTCGATCACGGCCTCCTGTTCCGCCTCAAGCGTCAACGGCAGCGCATCCCCTAACGGCATGCCCTGTCCCGCCTCGACGCCAGGGGCGCGCACCACCTTCTGCGGAACGAACGGCTCCTCGCGCAGCATGGGGATCGCGCGGGGCACGAGGCCGCCCCACAGCGAGCCGTCCACGGCGATGCTGTGCTGCCAGGCGGCGTCGTCGTAGTCGAGGGCGGCCCAGTCCCCCTCGTCGATCCGCGCGTCGATGTTGTCGGGAACGCTGGCCCAGGACACCGGAGAAGGGCGGTAGCTCGTGTCGGTGGTAACGCGCCACTCGGCATCGGTGACGATGGAACACGGCTGGCCGTCGGGAAGTTCGAGATCGAGGCGGGCCGCCAGCCCGGGCTGGTGGCGCATCATGCGGCCGTTCAAGGCCGTTGGATCGTCCGTGGCGCGGCCGTCGTGGTAGTGATGGACAAGCACGGCGAGGACATTGTCGCCCTCGCGAATCTCGCTTGTCACATCGACCGAATCGTAAGCCGGTTCCTGGGGATCGAACCGGCACGGCCCGCGTTCGATGTAACGCCCGTTCAGCCAGAGGATGTAGCGCGAATCGGCGAAGATGTGCAGAACGGCGGACTTCGGGGCCGAGTCCACTCGGAAGACTCGGCGGAACGCGGCATACACCTGCGTCCCTGCCGGGGCCGATTCGGCCCAGATCATGTGGCGCTGCAGGGACGCGCCGATGTCCTGCGCGCTGGCGTGGCGCAGACTGAACGCCAAGACGAACAGGATCCCGATCAAGACAGTCCGCATCATGTACGTGCTCCTCATGGCCTCCAGCTACGAGGCGAGTGATAATCATACGCCCAGGGCCGGGGAGGAACAATGCCTGTGCAGCGATTAGGCACAAGGAGGGCCGGGCGTCCCATTTCGCCGCCGGTTGAAGCCCGCAACGCCAGGGGGTAGACTGCTCTTCGGCCGGGCAAGGCCCGGCCTCGCCACCCACGAACCGAATTGAAGGCGTACAGCAGATGAGAACGGAAAGGGAGCTTTTCCCGATGTATCTCTGCAATGTCTTGATCGTGGCGCTGTGCGTGCTCTGGCTCGCCGGCACGGCCGCGGCCGACACGCTCCGGGCGGGCGCGCTCCGAGCCGGTGTAGCCAAGACCGACATCACCGTCGATGAAGAAGGCATACGCGTCAACGATCCGCTGTACGCGAAGGCGCTGGTGCTCGACGACGGCACGACGAAGCTGGCCATCATCGCCATGGATGTCACGGCCATTGGGGGGATTGGCGAGATCGGGGACGAGTTCCTGCCGGCGCTGCGCGAACGGATCGAGGCCGAACTGGGCATTCCCGGGCGGCACGTGCTGGTGAACGCGTCGCACAACCATCCGCCGGGCCGGTTGCTGTGCGATGGCGCGGAGCAGGTGGAGCGGACGTTCGACGCGGTGCGGCGCGCCTTCGAGAGCATGACGGCGGTACGGGTGGGCGCGGGCGCGGGGCATGAAGACCGGATCTCGATGAACCGGACGCTCCGGTTGAAGAGTGGTAAGGCGTGGACGATCCGGCACACCAATCCGTGTCCGCCGGATGACGAAGTGGCGGGCGTCGGGCCGATCGATCCCGAGATCGGGGTGCTGCGCGTGGATCGGGTGGACGGGCGGCCCCTCGCGGTGGTGTACAACTTCGCGTGCCATCCCTATCTCACGGTGCCGCGGGGAGGCGTGACAGCCGATTTCCCGGGGTTCGCGTCGGCGGTGATCGAGGAGGGCCTTGGCGACGGGGCCATGGCACTGTTCCTCCAGGGGGCCGCCGGCGACATCACCGAAATCCTGTACAAGGACGTGCACCGGCCGCGCGATTCGGAACCGCTGGGCCGGATGCTGGGGCTGAGCGCCCTGCGGGCGTGGCGCGCGATTCAGGTGAAAGACGCGACGCTGCGGGTAGTCTCGGAAGATATCGAACTGCCGCGGAAGGCGGATTTCGACGAGCGGATCGCCGAGCTGGAGTCCGAGCAGGCCAAGTTGCTCGGATCGCTGCGCGGAACCAGTCTGAATATCAAGACATTTGTGCCGCTGTACATCCAATACACGCTGGATCCGGAGCATCCGGCCTACTATTCCTATCGCTATTTGCAGTCTGAGCAACTCGGCACCGACGAGTTGTCGGCCATCGATGCGCAGAATCGCGCGCACCTCGAGAAGTACCTCGCCAACATCCGCGTGATGGAGAAGCTGGCTCGGATCCAGGACAAGATCGCGACGCTCGAAAAGCACCGGGCCGCCACCGAACAGGCCGGCGAACCGACGCTGACGACGGAAGTCCAGGCCATGCGGATCGGCGATTTCGTGCTGGTGACGTCGGCCACCGAAATGGGCGTCGAGGTGGGCCTCAACATCAAGAGCGCTTCGCCGCACGAGTTCACCTTCATCGCGGCATACTCGAACGGATACATCCAGTACGGCCCGCCCGCCTCGGAATACGACAAAGGCGGGTATGAAGTCACTGAATGCCTGCTCGCTCCGGAATGGCAGGCGATCTATGAGAAGAAGGCCGGCGAACTCCTCGACGCGCTCCGATGACGGTGAGGCGTTGCCGGTGGGGTGGGTGCATCCGCGGATGTCCAGTCGCCGGCCCAACCCCAAGGGAACAGCGATGATGGATCGACGTGAGTTCATGAAGATGTGCGGGCTGGGGACGCTGGCGCTGGCCGGGGGCCGCCCGGCCGCGGCGGCTGAGCGCGCGCGCAAACAGAACGTGGTGTTCATTCTCGTGGATGACCTCGGGTGGTTCGATCTCGGCTGCTACGGAAGCACGTTCCATGAGACGCCGAACCTGGATCGGCTGGCGGCGTCCGGCATGCGGTTCACGAACGCGTATGCAGCGTGCCCGGTATGCTCGCCCACGCGCGCGGCCATCATGACGGGCAAGTATCCGGCCCGCCTGAACATCACGGACTGGATTCCGGGGAACGATCCGAAGGATCGCAAGCTGCTCGGGCCGCAGGACGAGCATCAACTGCCACTGCAGGAAGCGACGCTGGCGGAGGTGCTGCGGGGGCAAGGCTACCGGACGTTTTTCGCCGGGAAGTGGCACCTGGGCGACGAGGGGTTCTTTCCCGAGGATCAGGGCTTCGAGATCAACAAGGGCGGCCATCACAAGGGCTCTCCGCCGGGCGGATACTACACGCCGTACAAGAATCCGAAGCTCGAGGACGGGCCTCCTGGGGAATACCTCACCGATCGCCTGACGGACGAGTCGATCGGGTTCCTCCGAGCCCACGGGGACGAGCCGTTTCTGCTGTATCTCTCGTTCTACACGGTGCACACGCCCATCCAGGCGTGCAAACGTCACCTTGCCCGCTTCGAGGAGAAGGCAGAATCCCTGCCCGCGCCGGACGGGCCGGCCTTCCGCAAGGAACACGACGGAACCACCCGGCTGGATCAGAACCGGGCCGACTACGCCACCATGGTGCACGCCATGGATGAGAACGTAGGCCGGCTGCTCGACACGCTCGACGAACTGGGCCTCGCCGAGGACACCATCGTGGTGTTCACGTCGGATAACGGCGGCCTGTCGACGGTGCGCGGCGAGGGCGCGCCGACGTCGATCGGGCCGTTGCGGGCCGGCAAGGGCTGGTGTTACGAAGGCGGAATCCGAATCCCGCAGATCATGCGGGTGCCGCGCGTCACGCAACCGGGCAGCACGTGCGACGTGCCCGTGGTGAGCACGGACTTCTATCCGACGCTGCTGGAACTGCTCGGCGTGCCCATGCCGGACGATGAGGCGCGCGACGGGGTGAGTCTGGCCGCCTTGCTGGGGGGTGGTGGCGCGCCGGGCCGGGAAGCCATCTTCTGGCACTATCCGCATTACCACGGAAGCACGTGGACGCCGGGCGCGGCCGTTCGTGCAGGCGACTGGAAACTCATCGAGTTCTACGATTTGGAGAAAGTCGAGGTGTACAACCTGCGCGAGGACGTGGCCGAGCAACACGATCTCGCCAAAGCGATGCCGGAGAAGACGCGCCAGTTGCTCGACATGCTCCATCGATGGCAGCGGGACATCGGGGCGCTGTTGCCGCAGCCGAACCCAGACTACGCGCCGCGCGAAGACTGAGGCCGCGCCGAGGAGTTGGCCGGTGCCAGGTGCTTGGAGGTGGTTCCAGCATGTCCCGGCTATCCTGAACTGCCGCGGAATCGAAAGACTCGTTACGTCAACGGTGAGGAGAGATAGATGAACTGGCTCGTTCCCATCTGTGTTGTCGTTTGCGCCGTCTGCGCGCAACTTGCCGCCTCTGCCCCGGCCTGTGCCGCCGATGCAACCGAACTGAAGGAGAGATTGCAGCGCCTTGACGCCCCGCACCCGCGGTTGTTCCTCTCGAAACAGGATGAAGAGACGCTCAAGGCGAAGCTCGAGGGCGATCCGCTGCTCAAGGGGCTCTCGGAGCGTATCATTGCGGCCTCCGAGGCGGCCCAGGATCTCGCGCCCGTTGAGCGCAAGAAGGTGGGGAAACGCCTGTTGGGCGTGTCGCGGGCGTGTCTCCAGCGTGTGGTGTGCTTGTCCTTTGCGTATCGGATGACGGGTTCGGAGGAGTTCTTACGGCGCGCGGAGCGGGAAATGCTGGCCGCGGCGGCGTTCGAGGACTGGAATCCGAGCCATTTCCTCGATGTGGGCGAGATGACGGCGGCATTGGCCATCGGCTACGACTGGCTGTACGAGGGACTTGCGCCTGACGCACGCACCACCATCCGCGACGCCATCATCGAGAAGGGGCTGGAAACCTCCATGAAAGGCGGCTGGTGGGTGACGACAACCAACAACTGGAACCAGGTATGCCACGGCGGGCTCGTGATCGGTGCGCTGGCGGTGATTGAGGACGTGCCCGAGCTCTCCGAGCAGATCATTGCGCGCGCCCTCGAGAATGTGCCGGGGGCCATGCACGAATACCAGCCCGATGGGGTGTATCCCGAGGGGCCCAGCTACTGGAAATACGGAACCACGTACAACGTTTTGCTCATCTCCGCGCTGGAGTCTGTCCTCGGCACCGATTTCGGGCTGGCGTCGGCCCCCGGCTTCGCGGAAACCTGCGAGTACTACCTGCATTCGACAGGGCCGACGGGCTTGTTCTTCAACTTCTCCGACTGCGGCACGCGCGGCGGGATCTCGCCCGCCATGCACTGGTTTGCGGCACGAAGGGAGGAGCCGTCGCTGCTCTGGTGGGAGAAGGGCGAATTGGAGCGGCTTGTCGCGCAGGATTCCGCTGCAGGCGATTCGCTCGATCGGACGCTGGTGTTTCTGCTGATCTGGGCGCAGCCGGTTGGGGACGTGCCGGCGCCGAAGCAACTCCACTGGAAAGGGGACGGCCGGACGCCGGTGGCGATGCATCGCACCGGGTGGGGCCCCGACGCGACGTTCGCCGCCATCAAGGGCGGCTCGCCCGGCACCAACCATGCCCACATGGACACGGGCTCGTTCGTGTTGGACATGGACGGCGTGCGGTGGGGGCTCGATCTGGGTGGACAGGGTTACCACGGGCTGGAGTCCCGGGGCGTGGACTTGTGGAACAAGAGTCAGGAGAGCGAGCGCTGGACGGTGTTCCGTTTGAACAACTTCAGTCACAACACGCTCGTGATCGACGGCCAACTGCAACGGGTGAAGGGCCACGCGCCGATCATCGGATTCTCGGGCGAGGCGGATGCGCCACACACGATCGTGGACTTGACGCCGGTGTACGAGGGCCAAATCGAGAAGGCCCACCGGGGCCTTCGGCTCGTGGGCAGAGCCCTACTGGTGCAGGATGAGTTGACGGCGCTGGATCGGGCCACGTCGGTGCGGTGGGGCATGACCACCCAGGCGGAAGTGACGATCACCGCGGATGGCGCGGCGACGCTCAAGCAGGACGGGCGCGAGGTGACGCTGCGGGTGCTGTCGCCTGAGCATGCGAAGCTCACCGTGTACGACATGGAGCATCCGCCTCGCGAGTACGACTCCACAAACCCCAATACGCGCATGATCGGGTTTGAAATCGAGATCCCGGCATCGGCATCGGAAACGCTGGCCGTGTTCGTACAACCGGGGCCGACAGCCGGCGATGCGCCGGCGATAGGCCCTTTGGAAGACTGGTGACGGCGCCCCGGGCTTGACGAGGCCGGCGGCCTACTCCGCAGATGCCGGCGGCCGTATTCGGGAGCCGTGGGCTCACGCGAATGCTGTGCCGGGTTCGCCGGCGAATACGTTGCGGCAGGCCACCTTCAGATTTCTCGTCGAGCGAGTTTCGCTACCGGATGCGTTGGATCGCATCGTGGACGGCTTGCGCGATTTCTATCATCACGGGAAGGTGTCTCGCAGGGGCGCTGATCTCAGAGACAACGACCGCTCTGTCATGCACATGGAGCTGACGATAGTAGCGATTCCGTCCTTGCTCGAGACTCAGCAGGCATGCGCGGAGCGGGCCGGTGAGGTGGCGTTGTGCGGCCACCGGATCGACGGAACGCACGATGAACTTCGCGTCGAAGTCCCCGTATCCCGTGCACACGATGTCCCCCGGCTTCGCGGCCGCCATCAGCGGCCCGAGGAGAGGAAGCCTCGGTTCGACGCTGAAGCGGCCGAGCGAACGCTCTGCGAAGAGGGCGACGCAGGTGACTTGGACGATTTCGTGCTCGGCCTGCCCCCGGGCCTCTGTCCAATGCGAGTAATCGAAGATAGCGCATTCGCAGTTCCCCGCAGTCCCGCTCATGACGTTACTCACATTGCGCCATGTGCCAGCGTTGAACAGGGGGCAGTCGCCGAACTGGAGCAGGTAGGTGCGGGCGGATTCGCTCGCGTAAAGCCGCTCGTGGAGATCGAATGCGGGCCGACGCCCGCCCGGGAGGTGCTGTTGGTAGGCAAACCCTCTGCACCGGGCGAACGAGGCCATTCCCCTCCGGCGTGCACGATTGAAGCGGACGGCCGCCCAGACAACCGCAGCCATCAGCCCGAAGAAGGTGGCGACGATTGCGGCAAAGCCCATGGGGCCGATGTAGAAGACCTCGCTGCCTCCCATCTCCGCTCCTCCTGCAGGCACCCGGGGCCGCGCCACCATGCGAGCATCCGCGAAGTCCGAACCCCTTGGTGCCCGTGGCGGCCCGGGGATTGTGCGCGGCCCAGAGGCATGACTATACTCTGATGAGGGCAGCCCGGGCCAGTGTCTCCGCGAACAAGGGCGTCAGGACTCGGTTGGTGACTCGCCCTCGTTCCCGCGTCGATCGACAGCGAACGGGCCGTTGATCTCCGGGGGCTCGCACGTTGCGCGTCCGGTCACTGGCGTAACCGGAGGACTGGGAGGATGTGTCATGGGTTCGATCCGCCGTCGAGAGTTCATCGAATTGGCCGCTGCGGGGTTGACGTGCGCATCCGCAATGGGCGCATGGGCGGAGGAGGAGCTGGCGGCGGGCGGCGGCCTCGACGCGTCCGGCTTGAAGCGAGTTGGGCGCGTGGCGCCGCGGCCCTCCGCGTCGATCAAGGCCTCGCCGCTGTCCGTGGGGTTCGAGGTGCTGGATCGCCAGCGCTTCGATCCGACGCGTGCCTACGCGCATCTGGCCGAACTGGGCGTCAAATGGGCGCGGTGCCAGACGGGCTGGTGCCGGTGCGAGACGGAGCGGGGCCGGTATGATTTCGGGTGGCTGGACGAGGTGGTCGATTCGCTGCGGGCGATCGGGATCCAGCCGTGGTTCAACCTGGGCTACGGCAACCGGCTCTACACGCCCGACGCGCCCGATGAGTTCGCGGTGGGCTGGGCGCCGGTGTTCGATGCAGGCGCCATGGAAGCCTGGCTTCGATTCACCAAGGCGATCGCCGAGCATTTCTCGACGCGCGTTACCCACTGGGAGATCTGGAACGAGCCCAACATCACCCACTTCTGGCAGCCGGAGAAGCCCGATGCGGACGACTACGTGAGACTCGTGGCGCAAACCGCGCCGGTGATCCGGGAGGCGGTGCCCGACGCAACAGTCATCGGGATCGCGTGCGCGGGCATCAAGATGAAGTACATCGAGGCGTGCCTCGACGCGGGCCTCGCGGATCTCGTCGATGCCATATCGTATCATCCGTATCGCCCGAAACCGGAGGAGCGGTATGAAGGCGAGATCGCCCAACTCCGGGAGGCGATCGCCGCCCGGCGGGAGGGCGTGGCCATCTGGCAGGGCGAGAACGGGTGCCCGTCGCAGGGCGGGGAGGAAAGCGTAGGCGCGCTGTCGGATTACGACTGGAACGAGACGGCCCAGGCGAAATGGGTGCTGCGCCGGATCCTCACCGATCTGCGGCTCGCAATTCCGCTGACAAGCTACTTCCACACCGTGGATCTCGTCGGCTACCGTGGCAAGACGAACTTCAAAGGGCTGCTGCGGGGCGCCGATTACACGCGCAAACCGGCCTACTACGCGTATCAGTGCCTCTGCGCCCTTTTCGACGCGGACACACAACGCACGCCGCTGACGTCCGAATTGATCGATCAGGAGAAGGCGTCCCTTCAGGAAGGCGCATTCGTCCGGAACGGCCGGGCCCTCTATGCGTATTGGTTTCCGGCAAGCCTCCTGGAGCCCTGGGAACCGAAAACGCTGGCCGTGCGGCTGACGTTACCGGAGGGCGTGTCTGTTGCCGAGCCGGTGTTGATCGATCCGTTGTCCGGGCAAGCCTATGAGTTCGAGAAGGCGGTATGCGATGGGGCCAGCGTGGTTGCGGAAGGCCTTCCACTGCTGGATTATCCGCTGATCCTGACGGACAGGGACACCATCACGAGGAGGGCGCGTCCTCTGCGGTGAGGGCATCCCGCTCGGCCTTGAGCCGGACAAGCTCGCGGCGTCGCCGCCGTAGCATCACTGCGAACACGGCGACTGGCGTCACACACAAGAAGCAGACCACGCACAAGATGCCGAAGAACTCGGCGTTCCACTTGCCACGGCCGCTATAGGCCAGGGCTGCGAGGAGTCCCACCATCAATGCCGCCATCATGGGAAGGCCGCGCCGCTGGCTGCGTACGAAGGTATCGAGTGCTTTGATGCGGATGTCGTAGTCGCTGCGCGAGCGTGGTGTGCCGCCCAATACGCCGACCGAGAGCCGCTCCTCCGGGCAGTGAGCCCTGACAAACGCCTCAATCACACGATCATCGGCCCCCTGCCAGTTGCCGGCCCCGTCGGACTTCCGTTCAAGGATGAGGGCGCCATGGGGCAGTGCGACGGTGCAGGTGTAGAAGCCCTGCTCGCGGCGATTTCCCCGCGCCAGGACCACGGACTCGACATCAGCCCAGGAGTAAGATCGCGCCGTGCCGCCCTGCACGGCGTCGATGCCGCCCTCGTGGAACGCCAGCGGCAGCCGCTTTCTCCCGGGACGGTGTTTCAGATCGAGGCGAGCCGGAGGCACGGGCAACTCGGGCGGCGTCCATACGGCGTCGATGACGGCCAGAACCCGCTCCGCATCCTGCTCAGACAGGATGAGGGCGTCGCTGAATCCAATGTGCTCCTTGTCATTCGGGCGCTTCCGATACAGCATCTTCCCGGAGCGGAACAACTCCCATGTCCAGGTGCGCCGCAAGAACAGAAGGAAGGTGCGGTGGATGCCTGAACTGTCGACGCGCAGCCGCCAGGAACAGGCCGCGGAGAGCGGCAACGCGGCGAGCAGAAGGAATACACAGAAGGCGGCAGGGCTCCCATCTGGGCTGGCCGAGTAGTCCGGCGAAGCCGGCGGGAGCAGAAGGCCCAACGCCGCGACGACACCCGCCACGGCGCCCATCCCGACGGCCCAATACCACACACAGCGCCGCAGTGGCGGCCAAAGGAGAAACGTCTGCGGCTCGATATCGATGGCGATGGCCCCGGGTTCGCGCTCGAGTTCGTTCCTGCCGTCCATTTCCGGGCATTATAGGGCCCCGCCCCTTGGGTTTCCACGGAATCCAGGGCGATGCCCGCCTCTCCTGGAGGGCGTAGTT
>JAFGTL010000192.1 GCA_016934125.1 Candidatus Hydrogenedentota bacterium | reverse complement strand
GCGGCCGCATAGGCCGCGATGGTAAAGGCGGCCACGAGGACGGGAAAGGTGATCCACGTCGCCTTGGGGCGGCCGAGCCACTTCACGAAGGCGTAGTCGCCCGGGCCCACCGCGAGCGCGTACAGGGCCGTCAACAGCAGGACCACGCTGATTCGCAGGCCGATCTGCTGCGGTTCCTGAACCAAGTCGATGAGCTGGCGTTTCCGATCCGCCCCGGCCGTAAACGAGGCGAAGTCCACGGCCGACTCCTTGCGGATGACGGGGATTCCCGCCAGGAGGCGCGCCCACGTCGCCGGGCCGCCGTCCCAGGTGGTGAACGCGGGGCTGCTGGGCGACACGGCGAAACAGGCCACCGAACCCAGCCCACAGTTCGCGCGGATCAGGAGCGGATGCCCGTTGGATTCAAGGAGGACTTCCCCGCGCTGGATGGTGCCGCGCGCATACGGCGTCGCCACGCCGAACAGATCGACGTGGCCCTCGTCGATGCCTTCGGGCACGAAGGGCAGCAGATCGCGCAGAGGGCCGCGCCGGAACGCGTCGGTTCGCTCCGACGCGTCCACAATCAGCGTGCCGCCGCCCAAGATCCACTCGTACAGCGCCGTAACGCGCTCGGTGTTGAGCGGCAGGTAGGGCGGGGGCGCCATGATGATGACATCGAACATCTCGAGGCCGCGGGCCTCGTCGGGCAGGTGTTCGGGCTTGAGGAACAGCCGTTCGTAGCGGGGCTCGGCGTCGGGGCTCGTGTCGGGAGGGAGGCCGGGCGGCAGGTTGTCCATGCCGCAGATCACGGGCACATACGCGTTGAGCGGCTTCAGCGGCTGGCGCACCTCGGCGACGGTTCGCCCGCGCGTCGTCTCGTAGCGCACCCGCACCTCGGTGGGCGGATCGGCGGCGACGGGGAGATAGAGGAAGAGGCTCTTCTTGGACTCCGGCGGCAACGACACCGCGCGGTGCGCCTCGCAGAGCCCCGGGCCCGACACCTGTCCCGTGAAGGTGACGGAGACGCGTCCCGTGCGATCTTCGTCGTTGTTCTCGAGGATCACGAGCACCGGGGCCTGGGCGTCCGGGCGGACGTAGTCGCCCGCGCCGGGCAACACGGTGATCGCCACATCCGTCCGGCCGAAGCCGGCCGCAAGCACGGCATCCATCAGCATGAACAGGTATAGTGGGCGCATCGTTCCCCTCCGCGGGCCCACCGGCCGGCCCGCAGCGCGGGATATTACCCCATCCGCCGGATCACTCAGCAGCCCCGGCGTGCCGTTGCCGGACGCGTCTACCCATCTTTGAATGGCACAACCGCCCCGTGTCGATCACAGGCCCCCGGCGTCCGCCCCGGTTCTACTCTCCGGACAGTGGGATCTCCCGCTCGTCGATTGTAACGTATTCGACGGCCTCGATGTCACCCGACACGACCACCATGCCGCCGTGGCCGGGCACGAGCTCGACGAACTCGGTGCCGGGCTTCAGCATGACGTTCAGCGCCCCCGCGCGAAGCCATTGGCAGTTGCCCAGCACGATCCGCTCGAGGCCCTTCGGCGAAAACGTCAGCACGGCCAGTTCGCCGCACACGTGGACATCGTGTTCCGGTTCCACCATCTCGACGGGGCCGCGCCCTTCCACGGTGATCCACACGTCCTGCCGGCCGTCCGCCCGGGTGATCTCGACGCCCACGAAGCTGTCGGGCATGGCGCGGGCGTTCATGCTCTCGAGGGGGAGCCGGCGAATCGCGGCCAGCCTCGAGGTGCCCTCGTACGGCTCGATCACACTGACAAACGCCGACACGAGCGGCCCCTCGGCAGTGCGGCGGCGCACCATGAGTTGCGGAATCCAGGTGGGTTCTCCGGCGAATCCGGCCGCGTCGATCCAGGCTTCGGCCAGGCCCGCCTCGGTGTGGGGCGTGAGATCCGTGTATCGGACATGGATGTCCGCCCCGTCTTCCAGGTAGTTGCGGCGATCCTCGATACGCCAGTCCGCCTGCCAGCCCACCGGGGCGTTGGCGTCGCACTGGAAGTTGCGCATCTGCGTGTCGTTGCCGTAGTCCGGTGCCGGGGCCAGCGTGAGGCCCTGGGTTGTTACGGTGCCGAAGGCCGAATGGATGAACTTGGCGTGCTCGGCGCCGCCGGCCACGAAGAAGCAGTCCATGATGTACGAGTCGCGCTCGTCGAGATCGACGAGGGCGGCCAGCCGTTCATACCGCTGGATGCCGTACATCTCGGGCGCATTGGCCCGGATGCAGCGGAACCGCTCGCCATCGGCCCACAGGGTGGTGGTGCCGCCGGCCCCGTCTTGATTGCGGCCGTCCACGACGACGGTGTTGTGTGCCGCCGTCATTCTGTACCACAGTGCTTTCGGGGAGCCCCATCCGCCGTATCCTACCGGCGGATAACCGAAATCCGGCAGCAGATCGAGCCCTTTTCCGAAGAATCCGAGATTCATGCCGTCCTGATGCCCGTGGGCGCCGCCCGCATCGTAATCGAGCCAAAGGGCACGGCGGAGGCCGGCTTCGCCGCTCCGCAGCACGGCGATCCGCCACTGCGGCTTGTTGACGCTGCCCCGCCGGATCGCCGGGCCGGCCTCGTCGATCACGGCCTGCACGCCCGCCTGCATCGCGGCCGGATCCTCGGCGAACAAATCGTAGGGGAGCCCCTCGACGGTGGCCCCGTTCGCGTTGTACATCACCTGCACGAAGGCGGCGTCCTTCGTGAGGCCGTACATGTCCCACAGGAACGTCCACATGGACGGGGCCACGCCGGGCGTCTTCGACAGCGATACGCCCGCGTAACTGGGGGCCTTCTTCGCGAAGCTGCCGGTGTCTCCCGATTGGGGATACCACTCGTCCATACACCACATATCGATGTGGAATCGGTAGGCTTCGTGGAGGGCCGGATGGCGCGCGTACACGTCCTTCAGAAAATCGGGCCCCAGCAGGCTGAACTGGGCCAGGAGTTCCGCCAAGGTGCGCGGCGCGATGACGGTGTAGCCGGCCAGGCCCTTCTCGCCGCTCATGCCGTCCACGGCGGTGGCTTTGTCGATGACACCGTCCATGAGGGCCATGACTTCGTCGCGGTTGCCGGGCCACTCGAGGACGGCCTTGATCAACATGAGGGCCACGTCCGTGGTTGGATAGTTGGACTGGATTCGGTCGCCGTGGGCGAGGGTATCCCGGAACACCCGATCCTCGATGTTCCGCTGGATGTCCGCCCAGGACTGTTTGGGGTTGTCCAGTTTGTGGGTGCGGGCCTTTTCGGACAGGAAGGCGACGAGGGCCGCCTCCTCGTCGCGCGCGCCTTCGAAGAGGCGATCATACGCGAGCGCCAGTTGGTGCACCTCGGCGCAGGCGTCGTGCCACGTCGACACCTGGCCCCGATCGCCTTTGCGCTCGTAGACGATGCCCTGCTCGCCGAAGTCGAAGCCCGGGAACACATCGGCCACCCGATCGAGCATGAGGGCGGCCTTGTAGGCGTATCGCGAGTCGCCCGTGGCCACATAGGCTGCGCTCAAGTCGACGATGCCCTGCACGATGAGGCGTTTCCACTGGCCGTAGATGAGGTAGGCGCCGATGAAGCGCCAGCGGCGGCCTTCCGCGTCCACGTATCCCTCGCCGTCGTCGACGCCGAACCCGTGGAGCGGATCGTCGGGATCGGGATGCTCGGTGTTGAAGAGGAGGGCTCGATCGGCCCGAGCCGGCTGGAACACGCCGTGTTCATCGAGGCCGGATTCGTAGAAGGCGCCGAAATCGTTTTTCGGAAACCACTCTTTGCAATGGGGGCACTGCACCTTCCAGCGGAATTCCCACGGATCCATCCGCCAGGTGTACATCTTCACGTCCTTCTGGCAGGCCGGGCAGATCCCGTCCGACCACACCATCCACGAACGCGGGATCGTCGGACCGAACATGAACCCCCAGAGTTCCTCGTCCGACGCCTCCAGCCACGGCCTGGCCCGGGCGATCACGTCCTGCTGGACGCCCGCGGCCCAGTCGCTGGCGCCCGCGTTGGCGCGTGCGCGCGCGACCACCTCGTCGGGATAGAACGCGCTGGCCCTCTTCGTCGGTGCTGGCATGGTGGGCGATCCTTCCTGGGGGGCGGCCGTTGCGGAGACGAGCAAGCATACTGCTAAGGCAAGCCCGGCCGGCCGCAGCGAGATCAACAGACGCATCGGTGTCTTCCTCCGGGCTGGAGCGCGGGCGGGGGCGGCATGCCCCGCGACACGCAGCAGCCGGGCCATGGTAGCGCGTCTAGCGCGATGGGTAAAGGCCGCCTTCCACGGGCGCGGCCTGCGTCTCGCCTCCTTGCCAACGGTATGCC
Source organism: Candidatus Hydrogenedentota bacterium (assembly GCA_016934125.1). Classification (GTDB taxonomy): domain Bacteria; phylum Hydrogenedentota; class Hydrogenedentia; order Hydrogenedentales; family SLHB01; genus JAFGTL01. The sequence continues at coordinate 622 of JAFGTL010000192.1, read as the reverse complement.
AGGGCCAGGTAACGATACAGCTCCGACTCGACGGCGCTCCATGGCCCGATGAGGGGCGGGGCCTGGGCGCAGCGGTAGGCGGCGGCGAGTCCCTCGGGCGGGGCCGCGGCGTCGGCCGCACTGTCCCGGATTGGAGCCGAACCGAGCCGGGCCGCCTCGTCGCCGAGCACGAGCGGCCCGGTGAGCGCGTCGAGGGCGCGGCCGATAGCCTCGTTCTTCGCGCCGGCATGGTTGGCGAACACGACAATGAGATCGTCGGACAGGGCGGAAACCGGGCCTCGCTTGCCGGGCACGGGCGCGACGCCCACCGGGAACGGCGCCCCGGCCGTCCGCGGGAGATACGCGCTCGGCGCCACGGTCATGGCCACGTCGCCGCGCAGGAAGAGGGAGAAGGCGTAGTCGGGGTTGCCCAGGCCGCGGGGATGGGCGAACCCCTCGTCGCGGAGCGAGAGGATGAAGCGGAGGGTTTCGAGGGCTTCGGGCGCGTCAAGGCGGCAGCGGCGGGCATCGCACACGGCGCCGCCGGCCGACCACAGGGCCGGGAGAAAGGGGAAGTCGCCGAGGGCGTACGCGCGGGCCGCGGGTGGTTCACCGTGCCGGCTGATGCGGCGGGCGGTTTCGC
>JAFGTL010000014.1 GCA_016934125.1 Candidatus Hydrogenedentota bacterium | reverse complement strand
AGGGGGAAAAGGGGGGGGGGGGGGGGGGGGGGGCCGCAAGGGCCATTCCTACCGTGAACGGCACGACGCTTTGGATCCAGGGCGGGATTGCGCTACGATACGGACGGGTGCGCGGCGACGCCGCGTGTCGGACTCGTTCGCCGGTTGAGGCGAGATCCGCTGCTGGAGCATTCCCACTGGGCAAGGAGCGAACCAATGAAGCTTGGTATGGTGACGTACAACATGGGCAAGGACATGAAGCTGCCCGATCTGATCGCGTTCTGCACGGAAACGGGCCTGGAGGGCGTCGAACTGCGCACCACCCACGCCCACGGCGTCGAGATCGAACTCTCGAAGGCCGAACGGGCCGACGTCAAGAAGAGGTTCGACGACTCGCCCGTCGAGATCGCCGGTTTGGGCTCCGCCTACGAATACCACAGCATGGATCCCGCCGTCGTGAAGGAGAACATCGAGGGCTCGAAGGCCTATGCGCAACTGGCCGCGGATGTGGGCGCGCCGGGCATCAAAGTGCGGCCCAACGGCCTGAACACCGAACAAGGCGTGCCCGTCGAACAGACGTGCGAGCAGATCGGCCTGGCGCTGCGCGAGGTGGCGGCGTTCGCAGAAGGCCTCGGCGTGCAGGTGCGCCTCGAGGTGCACGGGCGCGAGTCTCAAAAGCCCGCGTACTGCCGGATGATGATGGACTGCGCGGATCATCCCAACGCACTGATCTGCTGGAACTCGAATCCGGGCGAGGTGGACGAGCGCGGCAGCATCGACGCCAATTTCGAGCTGTTGAAACACAAGATCGCCCTTGTCCACATCACCGACATCGGCATCTATCAGTATCCCTGGCAGGATCTGTTCAACAAGCTCGACGGCATCGGTTACCAGGGCTATTGCCTGGCCGAGGTGCAGTACAACGAGCAACCCGAACGATTCATGAAGTACTACCGGACGCTCTTCGATCTGTACACCGGCAACTACCGCTGGCCGCGCACCTGAGCCGCCCAGGCGACGCCACTGTGCTACCCTTCGTGTTGTCTGGATCGGCACGGCGTGCTATAGTGTCTCCGGCGGCGTTGGGGGCGCGGGCGGCCTCCCGGCGGGGCACGCGGCAGACCCTGCGGGCTCCGGGCCCCGGATCGGGATGAGCGGTGGGGCGGATATGGACGCACAGATCACGCTGAACATGCTCGGATGCGGCGTTCGCGTCGAGGCGGACGACACGGAGCCGATCGCGTGTGTCCGCGAGCGGCTGGGCGCGTTCGAGTCCAGCCATCGCGCCGGCGAGGCCCATTGCGTGCACGTCCGTCGCGCCGGCGCGCGCTGGGCGGTCGAGTTCGAGGGGCGAACCGCGGCGTTGTCGCTCACACAGGGGTGGCCGGCACTGGACGATCTGCTGAAACTCATCGTCGTACGGGAACGGAGCGACCTGCGCTTTGTCCACGCGTCGGCCGTGGCGTGCCACGGCAACGCGGCCCTGTTCATCGGCCCGAGCACGAGCGGGAAGACCACCCTTGCCGTGGCCCTGGCGCGCGCGGGCTTCCAGCTTCTCGCCGACGACACCACCCCCATTCACCTTGACACCGCCGCGGTGTGGCCGTTCCGGACGGGGATGACGCTCCGCCCGTTCACCGAGGCCCTTGTACGCGACATGCCCGAACAGGACGAGGGGGGGCAGCCGGCGAGCGCGCGGTGGCTGTTCATCTTGGAGCGAGACGAGGCCAGGCCCGCGCGCCGCGTGGCCATGGACGGGCGGCTTCAGGAATGGGAGCGGATGTACGAGTTGTGCACGGGGCGGGCGGCGGGCCGCAATTCGCGGCGCTCGCAGAGCCTCCTCCTGCAGGGCGAGCAGCATTTCGCCCGGGCCCCCGAGTTGAGGCCGTGCCCGGCCTCTGTCGCCCTGCGCGTCCTGGGCACGCATATGCATCCGCCCCACCCGCCCCTCAAGGAACTGTTGCCCGCTACGGCCCGGTTCTTCGAGGGACTGAGGCGGTTTTCGCTCAAACCGGGGCGTCTCGACGAGACAGTCGGCTGCGTGCTCGGCGTCATTGAGGGGGAAAAGACATGAGGCGTAGCGATTTGATGATGGAGTGGGCGCGGGCTCCGCGGCCTGGACAGGCCTCATGGCTTGCGCTGTGGGCGTGCTGCTGGATGGCTGCCTTGGGTTCGTGGTGCTGGGCTGACGGCCCTTACCCGCCCGGATCCTTTCAGGCCCTTCTGGCCGAACGGGCCGGCACCCCGCCGCCGGCCGATCTGACGTCTGTTGTCCAGCAGATCGCGGACTCGGAGGCGGGCGCCGCCGTCGGCGTGGACGCCATCAACTACCTCGGCACGGATGTCGAGTGGAACAAGGCCTTGGCAACGTGGCTGGCCGACTTCGCCCGCAGCCATCCCGAGACAGCCGCCGGCGCCCGCGCCGTCGATTTGATCCTGAGCCGCACACCCGTCGAGGATCTGGCGCGCTCAGCCGCGGCCTGGGCCGAAGAGCACAGGGGGACGGGCATCGGGCTCGTCGCCGTCGACTACAAGCTACAGTGGTTCTTGGACGAGGCCGATCGGCCGGCGTTGCGCGCTGCCCTGATCGATATGGTGACGCATTACGGCCCGACCGTGCTCCGTTCCCGCGTCCCCCGCTCCCCGCTGATCGCCGCATTGGATGCGCTGGGCGAACCCGAATGGGCCGCCCGCCTCACCGCGGCGCGCGAGCAGCCCGGCGACTGGGAGGCCGGTATCCGCGCCTGCGCCGTTGCTATGGGCCTGCGGCCCGAGGCCGAGTCCGCGGCGGGCGCGTCCGGGGTGCTGCAGGGGCTTGTCAACCGGCTGCAGGGCCTCTTCGCGGCCGACTATGACGGCGACAAGGCCGCCTTTGCCCGGGAATGCGACCGGATATGCGGCAGCGTGTCCACCTTCGCTCTGCAAGAGGGCGCAGAGGCTATCGGCCCGGGCGAGGTCCTGCCGTTCACCGACGACCTCGTGGATGGGGCCTGCCGAAGGGCGGGCCGCGCTCACTCATTCTTCCTTCCCGCCGAGGACGGGCAGCCCGCCGCGTCGGACGCCGTGCTTGTGTCTTGTCTCGATCTGCTCACCCAACTTGCCAGCCTGCGGCCCGAGGCCGCCCATGCCATTGCTCAATCTGCCAAGCGCTATGCAGACGGACTGGCGGACGCCGCCCTGTACGCCGTGGCTGAAGACTACTACTTGTTCGCGCTCGATTACGGGGACAGCCCCGTACTGCTGAGCGCCGCCGGAACGGCCCTTGCCCGGCTTTACGAGACGCGATGGCACGCGTATGCCAGCGCGGAGGCCCTCCTTCGCGACGTGATCCAGCGGGGCGCGGTTCCCCGCACCCGCGTCGCGCTGGCCCGAGTGTTGTATCGTATGGACGATTTCGAGGGCGTGGTGGACGTGCTCACCGAGTATCTGGAGCTCGAAGAGGATCAAGCCCAGGCTGATCGGGCCCTGTTCATCATCGGCCAGGCACTCAATCGGCTCGGCCGGCATGAGGAGAAACGCGCCATCTGGGAGGATCTGCGCACGCGCACCAACGATCCGGCCCTGATGAAGGCGTTGGACACCGCCCTCGGATCCGGGGGCGAGTGATGAGATCGGTTGGGAGAACGGCTGGATGAGACGGACATTTCTTGTAGCGGTTGGTGTTTGGGCCGCCGTCGCGGCGGTGTCGACTCGGGCCGCCGCCGGGCCCACATGCGAGATCGACGCGCCGCTCGTGGACTTGGGCACGGTGCTCGCCGGCACCCAGGCGCGTCACGATTTCACGATCCGCAATACGGGCGATGAAGATCTCAAGCTCGATCGCAAGTCGACGAGCTGCGGCTGCACGGTGCTGTCGGCGCCGCGTTCGATCGAGCCCCACGGCGCCGCCACCATCGGCATCCGCTTCGAGGTGGGGAGCGCACGGCGCGGCACCATCTCAGTCCACTTCGGTTCGAACGATCCCGATATGCCCCAGTTTACCCTGACGCTGCAGTACCGCGGCGTCGAGCACGTGTTCTCGGAACCGGCCTACGTGGATCTGAGCGGCGCACGAGTGGGAAAGGAGGGCCGCGCATCCGTCGCGATGCGGGCGGCCGTCGAGGGGCGGACGTTCCGCATCCTCAAGGTGCGGCCATCGGCACCGTGGCTGGGCATTGACGAGTCGCTCGCCCTGCCGACGGAGCCCGGCATGGAGCATACGCTCGTACTGACAGTCAGGCCTCCCCGGCAGGGCACAGTCAGGGAGCGCGTCATCGTCCGCACCGACGATCCCAAGGCGCGCATCATCGAAGTGCCCGTGCTCGGCACGATCGCCGGGCCATACCGGGTGGAGCCGGGCACCCTCAGCTTCGGGACAGTCGCCGGCGGAAAGGCCGCGGCCCGATCCGTGTCCATCCAGCGGGAAGATCGCCAACTCTTCTCGTTGCGTCTCCTCGACGCCGCCGGGGCGGCCGTCGAGATCGCCCCCGAGGGGAATGCTGAACGCGCCGGCGCGGCCCATGGCGCCGCGAACGGGGCCGATGGCGCCGCGAACGGGGCCGATGGCGCCGCGAACGGGGCCGATGGCGCCGCGAACGCCTGGCGCGTCACTGTCACGCCCGATCCTACGGCGAAGGCCGGCCTGTTCAAGCACGAGATTGCGCTTGTCGCCACGGATCACACCGGCGCCTGCCAGGAGGTCGCCTTCCAGGCCCTCGGCGTCGTGCGCGACACCGCGCACTGAGCCTAGAGCCTGGGCTCGAACGTGAGCCCGGCCGCCTCGTACCCTCCGCGCATCTCCCGCATGGCCGCGGCGATCACGGTGACATCCGAGCCGGCGGCGAGGAACCGCGCGCCCTTGGCGATGAGTTCCGGCGCCTTCTCCGGGCCGCACGGCATCCCCCAGTGGCGGCCGTGCTTCGCGCACAACGCCGCCAACTTGTCCACCGCAGCCGTCACGAGGGGATGATCGAACTGGCCCGGCACGCCGTAGCTGTGGGACAGATCGCCCGGGCCCAGGAAGATCACGTCGATGCCGTCCGTCGCCACGATGTCTTCCATGCAATCGACGGCCTCCTTGTCCTCGATCTGGACGAGGAGGAACCGCTGCTCGTTGGCGAAGCGGAGATACTCCTCCGGCGGCCGCATGCAGAACGGGCCGTCCGAGTTGCCCCCGTCCCACGCGCGGCGGCCCACCGGCTGGAACCGCGTCATCCGCACGATATCGGCCGCCTCGCGCCCCGACATGCAGTGGGGCACCATGATGCCCGTCGCATCCATCTCGAGGGGGCGGACGAAATCGCTGTAGCTCCCCTTCGGAACGCGCACCATCGAATCCATTCCCATCATCTTCGCCGCGCGAACCTGGTTGTGCACCGATTCGAGGTTGATGGGCCCGTGCTCCATGCAGAGCCACACGCAGTGAATCCCCAACGCCCCGAAGATCTCGACCACGTTCGGATCCGTCAGGTTGCTCTTGGCACACCACACCGGCTCGTTGTTCCGGATTTTTTTCAGAACAAGACTCTCGTACATGTGCGGTTCCTTCTTGTGTTAAGCGACGCGACGCACCGGCGCATCCAGGGCCCTGCAGTTGGGATAGACAACGGCCGCCAAACGGCGGGCCACGGCGCTCACTCGTCGCGATTCAGGAAATGATCGAATCCCCCGACGTCCGGTTCCCGGCCGTCTACACGAACGCCCGTCCACTCATCCGTACAGCGGCCCACCACCGTGACCACCGTGCGGAACTCGTTGTTGAGGGCGCGAAGCGTTTCCTCATGGTTCTCGGCGCCCATGGTGAACGCCAACTCGTAGTCTTCCCCGCCCGTCAGGATCAAGGCCTGTGCATCCAGGCCGTATTCCTCGCAGTGGCGGGCCAGAATCGGAGCGATCGGCACCCGAGCCGACTCGATGTCGATGCCCAGTCCGCTGGCCTCGGCGATGTGTTCCGCGTCCTGGACGAGGCCGTCGCTCGTGTCCAGCATGGCATGCACCTCGGGGCGCGCGCACAGCCATTGGCCCTCGCGAATCCGGGGCCGGGGCCACCGGTGCCGTTGGGTGAGTTCGGCTTGATCCTTCCCCCGCTCCAGCGCGTCCAACCCCGCCGCGGACAGGCCCGGATACCCCGTCACCGCGATCACATCGCCAGGCAGCGCGCCCCTCCTGCGCAGGCAGCGGTTACCGGATACCTCGCCGATCACTGTCACATCCAGCACCATCGGCCCCGTGCACCGCGAGGTGTCGCCGCCCACGATCACGCCGCCGTACTGCGAGAAGACGTTCGCCATGCCCCGGTATACGCTTTCCACAAAGGCAACGTCCGTGCCCCCCTCACACGCCAGCGATACCAGGCTGAACAACGGCGCGCCCCCCATCGCCGCCACGTCGCTGATGGCCGCGGCGGCCGCCTTCCACCCGATTTCCTCCGGCCCCATCATGGATCGGCGGAAATGGACGTCCTCCACGAAGAGGTCGCTCGACACGAGTAACAGCCGATCGGCATACCGGAGCACCGCGCAGTCGTCCCCGATCCCCTCGAGCACCGCCGGTGTCGTGGGAAGCACCCGGGCGAGCCGCCTGATCAGCCCGAACTCCCCCAAATCACCAACCGTATTCATGCGCCGCTTCCTTGTTCCAGTTCACGCCATGCCTGCGGGATGGCATCCAGTACGTCTCCGGCCAACATGCCGCGTTGCGTCATCCGCTCGGCTGCCAGATCGCCCGCCTTGCCATGGACATATACGCCCAGGACCGCGGCGTTGAACGCATCCATCCCTTGGGCCATGAGCCCCCCGATCAGGCCCGAGAGCACGTCCCCCGTGCCGCCTGTCGCCAATCCGGCGTTTCCCGTCGGATTCACGCGGCAGATTCCATCCTCCGCCGCAATCACGCTCCGCTGGCCCTTCAGCACCACCACGTAGCCGTGGCGTTCCGCAAACTGGGCCGCCGTTCGCTCGCGCGCCCGCTGCACTTCGCCGACCGACTGCCCGCACAGCCGGGCCATTTCACCGGGATGAGGCGTCACGACCACGCGCGCCGCCGCCTCGTTCAAGACCTCCGGGGCCGCGCTGAGCGCATTGAGTCCGTCGGCGTCGATCAGCAGCGGCGTCGGGCATTGACGGACAAAATCCAGCACGAACTGCCGCGTCTCGGGATGCTGCGAGATTCCCGGGCCCAGCACAACCGCCTGTCTAGCCGCCGCGCTGGCAAGGGCCGGCGCTACGGCCGCAGCCGAAAACGACTCCGCCTCCGTTTCGGGGAGGGGGAGGCTCATGGCTTCGAGCAACGCGGCTCCAACCACATCACCCAGCGACTCCGGCACGCCCACCGTCACCAATCCGGCCCCGGATCGGCCCGCGGCCGTCGCAGCCAGTCTGGCAGCGCCCGTGAACCCCCGCGAGCCGGCGAGGATCAGCACATGGCCAAACGTGCCCTTGTGGCTCTCCGGGGGCCGTGCAGGCAGGAGCGAACGCACCATGTCCAGCGTTGTCTCTGTCAAGTGAGCGGCCTCCCTCCGCGGATCGTATCCGCTCCCTTCTCCCGTTTCAAGTTGCGTCATTCCGGGCGATGGCTCGACGAGACGACGTCCCGACTGCAGGGAGCGGGGGAGAGGATCCCCTCTCGCCCTCGTTACGCCGCCCGCGCGCCGCGGCACGACAGGAGTGCTGCGGACGCCACGCTCAGCATACGGTTTTTCCGGATATCCGCCGTTTTCGGATGTCACACTCGCCGGGATCCCGCCTTTTCTTGATCCCGCGCTTGGATGTGCGGGGCGGTTTACGATACAATCACGCGATGTCTTTTCATGAATGACTGCTGCGCTGAAGAGGGGTCTCTCTTTTGCCAACGAGCTCGAGACAATACATCCGTGCCGTCACGATCTACACGGCCGCGGCCCTGCTGGCCGGATTCGCGGTGGTCCGTCTCCACCTGCCGGATCAACTGCTCATTGTCATTGTCATCCCCGCCGTGGTGATCGGCGCGTACCGCCCCCGGGCTCAGTATCTGTCCATGACCGCCATCCTTGTCGCGGTTTGTATCGTCGTCACCCGGCTGACTTCCGCCGATTTCCGTGCGTCCTTAAACACGATCATTGCCACCGCGGTGAGCATCGTCGGCATGGCCGAGGCGCTCCACTGGTTGAACGACGCGCGCAATCGCGCCACGGAGGCGCTGCGGAAGAGCGAAGAGAAGTACCGCGGCCTCATTCGCGACGCCCTCGACTCGATCTTCACGATCGATATGGAGGGCCGGTTCACCGAAGTGAACGACGCGTTTCTCCGTCAAGGCGGGTATCGTGCGGACGCGGTGCTCGGCAAGAGCTTCTCGACGCTGCTCCATCGGGACGACATCGCGTTGGCCACCGAGGCCTTCACGGCCGTGCGGCAGGGAGAACCGCGTGAAGTGGAACTCCGCGTGAAGCGGACGGGGGGGCGGTTCGCGTGGTTCTCCGTCCTGTGCCGTGCCGTCACGGGGCCTGACGGCGAGGTGATCGCCGTCCATGGCATCGGGCGCGATATCACCGATCGCAAGCATGCCGAGGAGGAGCGCCTCCAGCTCGAGGCCCAAGTCCGCCACGTACAGAAACTCGAGAGCCTGGGCGTCCTGGCCGGCGGGATCGCCCACGACTTCAACAACCTCCTCGTCGGCATCCTCGGCAATGTCAGTCTGGCGTTGATGGAGTTGCCGGAGGGCTCCCCCATGCGGGGATTGCTCCTGGACGTCGAGTCCTCGGCGCAGCGCGCCGCCGATCTCGCGCACCAGATGCTGGCTTACTCCGGCAAAGGGCAGTTCCTCCTGCGTCCACTCAACATCACCACCATGATCCGGAACATGAGGCGCCTCCTGGACACCTCGGTTTCAAAGCGGGCGGAATTGCGCTATGAACTGGAGGATTTTCCGCCGCCCATTGTAGGCGATGCCACGCAGATTGAGCAGATCGTGATGAATCTCATCACGAACGCCTCGGATTCGCTCTGCGGCGAGAGCGGCGTCGTCACGATCCGTACGGGAAGCATGTTCGCCGACCGCGACTATCTGTCCGAGGCCTATGTCGACGATGACCTTGAAGAGGCGACCTACGCCTATCTGGAGGTGGCCGATACGGGCTGCGGCATGGACAAGGACACGCTGACGCGGATTTTCGATCCCTTCTTCACGACAAGACGAGTCGGCCGGGGCCTCGGTTTGGCCGTGGTTCTGGGCATCGTGCGGGGGCACAAGAGCGCCATCCGCGTGCAAAGCGAGCCGGGCAACGGCACGACAATCCGGGTGCTGTTCCCGGCTGCGGACGAGAAGATCCATCCCCTCCCGGAAGACGAGACGAGTCACGGCCCGGCACTTCTTCGGGGCTGGCAGGGATCCGGCACCGTTCTCGTGGCCGACGACGAGGATATGGTGCGTGACGTCGCGCGCCGCATCCTCGAGCGGGCCGGATTCCAGGTGCTGACCGCGATCGACGGGCGCGAGTCCGTCGAAGTCTACCGGGAGCGTTCCGACGAGATTGCCCTGGTGTTGCTGGACATGACGATGCCGGGCATCGGCGGCGAAGAGGCCCTGCGTGAGATGCGGCGCGTCAATCCGGATGTCCGAGTGATTCTGTCCAGCGGCTTCAGCGAACAGGAGGCCGTCACCGCCCTCAAGGAATACGAATCCATCGAGTTCCTTCAGAAGCCCTATCAGGCCTCGGCATTGCTCGAGAAGGCCCGTCGGCTGCTCGATGCCCCGTGCGCCCCGAGCGGCTGTCCCGTCTCACCCGGCGGCGCATAGCGCCCCGGCTCGCCCCGCACCCGCCGTCCCTTGTCAGTGCGCAATCCGGCATGCCCGAATAGAACCGCCCGTTCCGTGTGTTCACTCTGGGATTGAGGAAGGTCAGCCGATGAATGCACGCATGTCAGGCCTGGTGGTACTCGCGGCGGCCGTGGCGTACGTATCCGGTTGCGGCGGCGGTTCCGAGCCCGCCCCGGCCGGCGGCCGCCCGCACGGGCCCGACGTCGCCCGCCAAGCAGGAGGAGACACAATGCACATCGCCACGTTTGCTGCGGGCTGTTTCTGGGGCGTCGAAGCCGCTTTCCGGCAGATCGCGGGGGTGAAATCTACTGAGGTGGGGTATACGGGCGGGACAACGGAAGCGCCCAGCTACGAAGACGTGTGCACGGGGCGCACCGGCCACGCCGAGGCTGTCCGCGTGATGTACGTCCCCGATGAAGTGTCCTATGAGGAACTGCTGAACGCCTTCTGGGCCTGCCATGATCCCACCACGCGCAACCGGCAGGGGCCGGACATCGGAACCCAGTATCGCTCCGTCGTGTTCTTCCATACGCCGGAACAGGAGGCCGCCGCCCGCGCCTCGAAGACGCGTCTTGATGAATCCGGCGCCTGCGACGGCCCCATTGTGACGGAGATCGTGCCGGCTACCGCGTTCTACCGGGCCGAGGAGTACCACCAGCAGTACCTCGAGAAGCGTGGCCTGAGCCGGTGCCGATTTTAGAGCCAGGGGGGCGGCGCCGCAACGAGAACGCATGAAGAAAAAGGCACCGCCCCGGCACACACTGCGTGCCGGGGCGGTTGAACCTACCTGCTGAGACTACACTATTCCTTCGGAACCTTGGTTTTCACCGTGACCACGAACACCGCGCGCCGGTTGAGCTTCCGGTTCGCCGGCGTGTCATTCTCTACGGCCGGCGTGGTTTCGCCGTAGCTCTTGGCCTCGATCCGCTCCGTGGCCAACCCGTGCTCAACCAGGTACTTCTTCACGGCGTCGGCGCGACGCTGTCCAAGTCCCATGTTGTACTCGTCGCTACCCACGTTGCAGGTGTGGCCCTGCACCTCGAGCGTGTCTTCGTTGAACTTCGTGAGATCCGCAACGACCGCATCGAGCACCGGAATCGCTTCGGGCTTCAGTTCGGACTTGTCGAAGTCGAACAGCACATGCCCGAATACCGGGGTCTCGCGGAGAACCATCTCCTTGGGCGGGGGAGGCGGCGGCGGCGGAGGAGGCGGAGGCGGCGGCGGCGGAGGCGGAGGCGTGTACATGCCATACACCACACCACGATTTCCCCACAATTCCGAGTCCCCCTCATTGGACTGGGGCTGCGTGGGCCACCACCAGTAGCCGGTACGGGCCGCGTCCTTGTAGACGGCCGGCGTGGCACCGCTTTGGCCCCACCATGAGAGGTCATCCCAAACTTTTGGGCACCCGCACTTCGCACTGGCAGGCATGCACAGTGCTAGAAGCGCGACCGCAACCACGCCAACGAGCAACTTTTTCATGGTGGTCTTCTCCTTCTCCGCTATTCAAACCGTTGCTGCCAAGCATTTAACCACAAACTCACAGAGGTGTCAAGAAAATCCGTCCCACGACTCAGCTGAGGAGGTCTCTGTCGTGCTTGCCACCCCCTTCACGTGTGGTCTGGGCCCGCGCCCATACCATCCCTCGGCCCCGAGTCTAGCAGAGTGGCCGCATGATCCACAAGTCCCCCGTGTGGAAACCGCACGACACACGGGGCCGCCGCGGTGCCTTCGCGACGCCCCGTGAATCCGCCGGCCGCCGCCGTGCCTATACGGCCTCGGCAAACCGTTCCTGCAACTGGCTCAACGCGGTGTTCAACGGCCCGCTTGTGCTCCGCTCCACGGCCTTCCTCAGCTTGTTGAGCGCACCACCCACTTTCCTGCCGTTCCGGACTGTTCCGAACAGGTGCCTGCTCACCGTCGATTGGGACAGTTCAAGCTGTGCCGCGATGTCTTCCTGGGTCAAGCCCTGGAAGTAGTACAGCCGGATCACTTCTTTCTGCCGCCCTGTCAGTTGGGCCTCGATCAGTTCCTCTACCGCCGGCAGAACGCGCTGAAAGAACTCCCGCATCGCGTGCCGCCGCTCCCGATCCTCCCTCGTCTCGAACCATAACGCGCCCTCGGTAGGGACGTTCTCGAGAAAACTCGAGTCTATCGGTACTTCCCAGAAATCCGGGTTAAACTGCGCCATTGCTCCTTCCTCCTTGTCGTGGTATCTTCCCGCATGTCCTGTAGTCGCTGTCCTCCCTGTGTCGGCCCCGGCGGGCCACCGTAATGGAGCAATTGAGCGGTCGCATTGCCTTTGTCATCGTGATTCTCCTTTCTCCTCGGTTTCCGTTGATCGGTCATTGAAGGGCCGCATTCAGTGCGTCCCGGTAAACGAAAGACGCCGCAGTGGGCTTTCTATCCCGCCTGCGGCGTCTTGAAGAACTACGCTGTGAGTTCAGTTACTCGATAGGAAGTCCTCCGCGGGAGGCGCCGCAGGCGGTGGCGCTTAGGATCGCGTGCCAGCCGCCCACGCGGATCACCGGCGCGCAGAAGCGAATTCGATTCTTTCGCATCGTCTTCATTGCTGCCAGTGTTCCTTTCTACCGGACGGGCCGCGTATCACCGCGACGTCGCCCGAACCTGCCACATCCTATCTTGCAGGGGCCTTTTCTACCAGAAGCGGCCGAGAATAGCAAGTCTTTTCGTTGCCGGGCCTCGGAAAAACGAGTGCCCCCTCACTTCTCCGAGCACTATGCATACCTTTTGAAGAGCCGTTTGTGACTTTTCTGCGCCGGTTGCGCGGCAGAAGCCGGGGGCCGTGAATCGGGCCGGCGCGTCAAGTACGCGGCCGGACGAGGCGGCATTCGCGCACATTTTTGTGCGGCGGGGTAGGGGAATCCGGGGGATGTGCACAGATCTGTGCACCGGGCGCTGGCCCGCCCGATTCTGTAAAGAGTTTACTGCGCGTCGGTTGCGTCCGTTTGGGCAAGTTGGCACACCGCTTGCGCTTGCCACGGGCGACTGGTTCACGGTTTTTGGCACAACGGGGAACTGACGGAAGAGACAATGGGCATCAGCGCGCAGGCAGAGAAGTACAGGCAACGTCTGGGTAAAGTCATGGCTGGACACGGCGACGGCGGCATCCGCGGAAGGATCCTGGTCGTTGACGACGAGAACGGGCCTCGGCAGGCACTTCGCATGCTCCTGAAGGAGGAGCACGATGTCGTGCTTGCTGAGGATGTGGGGGCCGCCCAAGCTATCCTTGAAACCGATCCCATCGACATCATCATCACCGACATCCGGATGCCGCGGCAGACGGGCGTCGACCTGCTGCGCTGGGCGAAGGATCGTTTCCCGGACGTCGAGGTCGTCATCCTCACGGGCTTCAGCGATCTGAAGACGGCGATGAAGGCCGTGGAATACGGCGCCTTCGCGTACCTTGAGAAGCCCTTCGACAGCAGCGTGCTCCTGCAGTACGTGGAACAGGGACTGCACAAACGCCGGCGCGAACTCGAACGGCGGCAATTGGAAGAACTGGCGCTCGAAGCGAACCGATTCGAGACGCTGGGCCGGTTCGTGTCGGGCATGTTGCACGATCTGGGGACGCCCCTGGCGGTGATCGGCAGCCAGGCTGAGCTGCTGCTGTCCAAGATCTCGGCATCCGATCAGAAGGCGCGGCTTGAGGCCGTTCTCACGCAGTGCCAGCTTTGCAGCGAGATCGTGCGCACCGCAATGAACTTCCTCCGCCACAAGGCGGAGCACTTCGTCCTGCTGAATCTCAACGAGGTCGCCCGGGGCTGCCTCGACGTCGGGCAGCCCGTGCTCACCAAGCACGCGGTGAGCGTGCGTGAGGACTTCTCCGACGAGATCCCCCTGTGTCAGGGGGATTTCGTGCTGGTTCGTCAGGCCATCCTGAACCTGATCACCAATGCGTGCCAAGCCATGGAGGATCAGGCAGATCGTCGCGAACTGAGCATTTGCACCTGGCAGGAGGACGACGAGGTCTGCCTCGCCGTCGGCGACACCGGCCCGGGCATACCGGCCGAACTCCGAGAGCACGTGTTCAAGACATTCTTCACGACAAAAGGCGATGAGGGTACTGGCCTCGGCCTGGTAGCTGTCCGCAACATCATGCAACGGCATAACGGCGACGTGGTGCTCGGGGACGGGGAGGGCCGTGGCGCTCTGTTCGTTCTCAGGTTCCCCTGTGTGCCGAACCAGTCATAGCTAGCCACACCTCGCCGGACGCGGGGAGGCCCTCTGTCAGGGCTTCCCCGCATTGCCTTTTGGGCCGCGTCGGCCTCGGGCAGCCGGGCCGCGGCGCACCGGCGACGTCCCCATCCCTTGGCGCTCTGCTATACTCAGAAGAGACGACGGGATCCGCCGGGGTGGGCGATCCGGCATGAGAGGATGGGCCGCGGATATGGTGACGTACCGGTGCGATGGCTGTGGCAAAGAACTGGCGCGCAACGACCTGCGCTATACGGTGAAGATCGACGTCCACGCGACGTACGACAAACTAGTGGTGGGACTTGTCGACCTCGTTCGCGACCACCGGGCCGAGATGCTCTCGTTGATCGAGCGCCTGAAAGACAAGGATCCTGCCGAGATCGAAGAGACGGTGTACAAGGGGTTTGAGCTCGATCTATGCCCGGCGTGCCAGCGCGCCTACATCCAGAATCCGCTCCAGTTCCACCCGGAACAGGGGGGGCCGGAACCGGCGGTTGACATCGATCGGTTCCTGCGCTCACTGGGCGTAGCCGGTTCGGGCCGCACCGAACCGCCGGCAGGCGACGAGGCTTAGGCGGGCGCCGCTGCCGCGGAGGCCATGTCGGCCACGGCCCGCAGGATCGCCTCTGTCGCCGCGGGATCGCTGGCCCGGAACTCCATGCCGAAGTAGCCGTCGTAGTCCGTCTGATCGATGGCGCGCATCAGATAGGGGTAGTTGATCTCGCCCGTCGTCAGTTCGTATCGGCCGGGATGATTGGCCGAGTGGAAATGGCCGATCTTCTCGATATTGCCCAGGATGTTGAGCGACAGGTTCCCCTCGGTGATCTGTTGGTGGTAGATGTCGAAGAGGAGCTTCACGGCCGGGCTGCCTACCTCCTCCACGATGGCGAACCCCTCCGTGGAGGTGGACAGGTAGTAGCCCGCATGATCGACGAGCAGGTTGAGCGGTTCGAGTACAAGCGTGATGCCGGCGTCTGCGGCCACCGGCGCCGCCGCCTTTAGCGCCGCCACGCAGGCCGCGTGCTGCGCATCCCGGCTCACGCCCAGAAGCGCATTACCGGTGGTCACGATGAACCGCTGGCAGCCCAGTCGCTTCGACACGGGCACGCAGTCCTT
>JAFGTL010000191.1 GCA_016934125.1 Candidatus Hydrogenedentota bacterium | reverse complement strand
CAAAGGCGATGCCCACTGCCGAGAGGGGGATTCGGGAGACGTGTGTCAAGCGCCGCCTCGGAAAAAGGCGGGACTGACGCCAGCGGAGCCGCGCCCACAAGACGCGGCCGGTCTGTCCCTCGCCTTTTTCGCGGGCTGCACGCGGATTCCGGAAAGGTGCCGCACGGAGCCCGGCGTGGGCCGGACTCTGCCCCGAGAGTGAGCGCGCACGGAGTGAGCGATGAAGAACGCGCAGCGTTCTTCCTATGTGCCCGAGGGCGCCCAGCGCCCGAAGGGCACGCGTTTTGCCCGTGTTCGGCCGCGTTAAAGGCGGGGCCTCGACTCGTGAGCTCCGTCTTTGCGGTGAGATTGGGGGCGATTGCCCCCGCATGGCCCGGGCGATTTCTATCCGCCCGCCGAGTCGTGTACAATAGGGGTGCTGCTTGGAACGGATCACGCCCGCGAAGCCCTCGGGTATGTCTACCCCGACGAAAAGCGGTACGAAAGGCCCATTGATGCGCGCCAACAGACTGATCGCAGGACTGGCCGTCGCCGTCGCCCTCCTGCAGCCCGCTGACGCAGCCGACTGGCCCATGTGGCGGTTCGATGCGGGCCGCACCGCCGCCTCCCCGGCCGGCCTCCCCGACGACCTCAACCGGCTCTGGACACACGAGTTCTCGCCGCGGGAGCCGGTGTGGGACGATCCGCTCAACCGCGACCTCATGCCCTACGACACCCAGTTCGAGCCCATCGTCATGGGCAGCCTGCTGTTTCTCGGCTTCAACGACCGCGACAAGCTCGTCGCCATCGACACCGCCACCGGCGAGGAACGCTGGGCTCTGTACACCGACGGCCCGATCCGGATGGTGCCGGCCGCCTGGAACGGAACGGTGCTCGCCGCCTGCGACGACGGCTATCTCTATTGCGTCGAGGCGGATACGGGCGCGGTGCGCTGGAAGTTCCGGGGCGGCCCGTCCGACCGCAAGGTGCTCGGCAACAGACGCCTCATCTCGACCTGGCCCGCCCGGGGCGGCCCGGTTGTCGTCGACGGCACCGTCTACTTCGCAGCGAGCATCTGGCCCTTCATGGGCACGTTCATCTACGCCCTCGACGCGCAATCCGGCGCCGTCGTATGGCGCAACGACCGCACGAGCGCCCAGTGGATCAATCAGCCCCACCAGAACCCCGCCTTCGCCGGCGTCGCCCCCCAGGGCGCCTTTGTCGTCTCCGAAGATCGCCTGCTCGTGCCCGGCGGCCGCTCCGTGGCCTGCTGCTTCCACCGCGACACGGGCGATTTCGCCTACTACCACCTCGCCGACTACGGGAAATCGGGCGGCTCATTCGTGTGTGCCGGCGGCGGCGTCTACTTCAACCACCACCGCGATCAGATCGTCACCATGTACGACTTGGCCGGCGGCCGCGAGATCGCCGCCCAAGTCGGCCGCCTTCCCGTCGTAACGGACTCGGCCTTCATCACTTCCGGAGAATCCGTCGCCGCCTTCGACATTCAGCGCGTACGCGACAAGCCCAAGGAATGGCGCGAGCGCGCCCTGCTCTGGCAGGCGGCCGTGGACGCCTCGGGCGACTTGATCAAGGCCGGAAACCGCTTCTACGCCGGCGGTGCGGGCCGCATCACCGCCTTTGCGCCCCCGGCCGGCGACGGCGAACCGGCCATTGCCTGGACAAAGGACGTCGACGGGCGCGTCGTCCGGCTCCTCGCCGCGGATGACAAGCTCTTCGCCGTCACGCACGACGGCCATGTCATGGCCTTCGGCGCCGGCCCGGCCGACCCCAAGAACTACAGCCAGGAGCCCGCGCCGCCCCCCGCCGACGCCGAGGCCGACGCAGCCGCTACGGCCATCCTCGACGCAACGGGCGTCCGGGAGGGCTACGCCCTCGTGTACGGACTCGGCGACGGACGCCTCGCCGAGGCCGTCGCCCGCAACTCCGACCTCTGCCTGATCGCCATCGATCCGGATCCGGCCAAGGTGGACGAGGCCCGCCGCCGCCTCGATGCGGCCGGGCTGCCCGCCGCGCGTCTCGCCGTGCTCCCAGGCGATCCCTTCTCGATCGAATTGCCCCCGTACATGGCCTCGCTCAGTATCATCGCCGATCTCGAGGCCGCCCGCTACGCGCCCGCGCCGGAGTTCCTCGAACGCATCTTCAGCCCCATGCGCCCCTACGGCGGCGCAGCCTGGCTGCCCTTGTCCGGCGCCGGGCGCGACGCGTTTGTCCGGCTGGCCGGGGCGAGCCAACTCCACGGCGTCAGGGCCGAGGCCGTAGGCGATGCCGGCGTGCTTCTCACGCGCGAGGGGCCGCTCCCAGGCGCCGGCACCTGGACGCACCAGTACGGCAATCCGGCAAATACCGTCAAGTCGGACGATGACCTCGTCCGGATGCCCCTCGGGTTGCTCTGGTTCGGCGGAAACCCCAACACCGACGTCCTCCCCCGCCACGGCCACGGCCCGCCCGAACAGATCCTCGGCGGCCGCCTCTTCATCGAAGGCATGGAGCGCATCAGCGCCCGCGACGTGTATACCGGCCGCGTGCTGTGGCGCACCCAACTCGGCGACTTGGGCTCCTTCGGCGTGTATTTCGACCAGACATACAAAGACACGCCCACCAGCACCGCCTACAACCAGGTGCACATCCCCGGCGCCAACGCCCGCGGCACCAACTTCGTCGCCACACCCGACAAGGTCTACGTCCTTCAAGGCCCCGTGTGCCACGTACTCGATGCGGCCACCGGCGCGAAACTGGGCACGCTGTCGCCCCCCGCGAAGCGCCGCCAGGAATCCGCCGACCTCGGTTACCTCGGCGTACAGGACGACACGCTCGTGTGCGGCGTCGGGTTCGTCCCCTTCTCGCAGCTCCCTCCGGAGGGCAATCTGGACATCAAGGAGCAGAAGGCCTACGCCGAGTTCGTCCGGTACGACAAGACGGCCAGCCGCGAACTCGTCGCCATGGATCGGCATACGGGGGAGGTCAAGTGGCGCATCGGGGCGCAACACGGGTTCATCCACAACGGCACCGCCCTCTCGAAGGACACTTTGTTCACCCTCGACAAGCTTCCCCCGTACATCGAGCAGTTCTACCGCCGCCGCGGGAAGCGTACGCCCAGCAACTACCGCCTCATCGCCGTCGATCTCCACACGGGCGACGTCAAATGGGACACCTCCGACGACGTGTTCGGCACCTGGCTCGGCTACTCCGCCGAGCATGGCCTGCTGCTCCAGGCCACCCGCCCGTCGTCCGATATGGTAGAGGGCGAGAGCGGCAAGCAGATGATCGTCTATCGCGCCGGCACCGGCGAGGTCGTCTGGAACATCCGGCGCGGCTACGGCAATCCGCCCATGATCCACGGCGACAGGATCATCACCCATCGCACGATGTACAGCCTGGTGACGGGCGAACAGATCACGCGCACGAACCCGTTGACGGGCAAT
>JAFGTL010000190.1 GCA_016934125.1 Candidatus Hydrogenedentota bacterium | reverse complement strand
TGGCGTCGGCCAGCAGCGACAACAGGCCCTCCTGCCGCTCGCCCATCTCGACGGCGGCGCGCACGGCGGCGTCCGCCGCCCCGCGGTCGGCCACCACGGCCGCAGTCGCAGGAGGCACCTTCTTGCCGGCGGCAACTTCGACGAACTCGACGTCCTTGGTTTTGCACTTGGCCGCGAGGGACTCGCACAGCCCCTGGCCTTTCTCGAACACGGCGATCCGTTTGAGCATGGCAATCTCCAGCAGTCTGGGCCGCCCGGCGGGTGCAACACGGCGCCCCCCGGCCAACCGGCCCGTAGCGCGCTCATCTTAGCAAGTGGACGCCCGTACGGCAACCGTGCCGCGCGGGCACCGGCACCGAATCCGTCCTTGTACGGCCGGGTTCGACAGCGGTAGCATAAGCGCTCGTACCGCCCGGCAACCAAGGAGGAATGAGGTGGCCATGACATGCACTGACGACGTGGATCGCGCGGCCCAAGAGGCGCTCCGGCCGTTTCTGCCCGAGCGCGCGTTCGACGCGCACGCCCATCTGTGGCGCGCGGCGGATCTGGATCCGGCGCCCGAACCGCTGGCGGCGTTTGCCGGCGGCGCAACCCTCGAGGTGTGGCGCGAGGCCGTGGGCGGCCAGATCGCGCCGTGCCGGATCGAGGGGGGCCTCCTCATCCCGTGGCCCACGGCCCACGGGGATCTTGACGCGGCGAACGCCTTCGTGGCCGGCCAGGCCGAGGCGGATCCCCGGAGCCGGGCGCTGGCCCTGGTGTCGCCCCAGTCCTCGCCCGAACGCGCCGCGGCGGCCGTCGAACACCCCCAAGTGGTCGGCTTCAAGCCCTACCACGTGTACGCGGGTAGGGAGAACACGTTTCAGGCGGCCCTGGGCGAGTTCCTGCCGGAATGGGCCTGGGCACTCGCCGACGAACGCGGCCTGGTGATGACGGTGCACCTGGCGCGGGACGGCGCGCTGGCCGATCCCGACAACCTGGCCGAGATCGTGCGTATGTGCGGCCGGTTCCCGAACGCCCGGCTCGTGCTGGCCCATGCCGCCCGCGGATTCCACGCGCCCAACACCGTGAACGGGCTGGAGGCGCTGCGCGGCCTCGATAACGTGTGGTTCGACACGGCGGCCGTGTGCGAACCCGAGGCGCTGGTGGCCATTCTGCGCGCGTTCGGCCCGCGCCGGCTCCTGTGGGGCAGCGATTTCTGCGTGTCCCATCAGCGCGGGAAATGCGTTACGGTAGGCACCGGGTTCGCCTGGATCGATCCCGATTTCCCGGAGGATGCGCCCGGCCGGCCCCGGTGCCGGACGTGGGCCGTCGGCCTCGAAGCGCTTCGCGCGCTCCAAACCGCGGCGGATCTGTTCGGGCTGAATCGGGAAGACGTGGACGACATTTTCCTCCACAATGCGCTCCGCCTGCTCGGCCTCGCCGGGGAATCGGGCACGCGCACGGCCGATCTTTACCGCCACGCCAAGGAGCGGATCCCGGGGGCGGTGCAACTCCTCAGCAAACGGCCCGAACTGCTCGCGCCGGATCAGGCGCCCGCCTACTTCCACGAGGCCCGCGGCTGCGAGTTCTGGGATCTGGACGGCCGCCACTACTACGACATGTCGTCCAACGGGATCGCGGCGTGCGTGCTGGGCTTCCGCGATCCGGACGTAACGCGCGCGGTGATCCGCCGCGTCCAGCTCGGGAGCTGGTGCACGCTGAATCCGGCCGATGAAGTCGGGCTGGCCGATCGGCTGTGCGCGCTTCATCCGTGGGCCGAGCAGGCGCGGTTCGCGCGCACGGGGGGCGAGATCGCCGCCGTGGCGGTGCGCATCGCCCGCGCCACCACCCGGCGGAGCCACGTGGCCATCTGCGGATACCACGGCTGGCACGACTGGTATCTCGCGGCCAACCTGGGCGCGACCGACGCCCTCGACGGCCACCTGCTGCCCGGCCTCGACACGCTCGGCGTGCCGGGCGAACTCCGCGGCACGAACCATCCGTTCACGTACAACCGGCGCGACGAGTTCCAGCAGATCCTCGATGCCCACGGCGATCGGCTCGCCGCCGTCGTCATGGAGCCTATGCGGTATCACGAGCCCGAGCCCGGCTTCCTCGAATTCGTCCGCGACGGCGCCCATCGCTGCGGCGCCTTGCTCATTTTCGACGAGATCACCATCGGCTGGCGGCTGATGTACGGCGGCGCCCACCTGAAACTGGGGGTGAATCCCGACTTGGCGCTGTTCGCCAAGTCGTTGGGCAACGGCCACCCGATTGCGGCCGTTATCGGCACGCGCGACGCCATGGAGGGCGCCCACGGCTCGTTCATCAGCAGTTCGTACTGGACGGAGTGCGTCGGGCCGGCCGCGGCGCTCGCCGCACTCGAGAAGATGGCGCGCATTGACGTGCCGGCCCACGTCGAGCGCGTCGGCTCGCGCGTGCAGGAGGCCTGGCGCCGGATCGCGGCGGCCCACGGCGTGCCCGTAGATGTCGATGACGGCGTCGCGTGCCTGGCCCATTTCGCCTTCGATCACGAGCAGGCCACCGAGTTGCGGACGCTGTTCGCCCAGTTGATGCTCGAACGGGGATTCCTGGCCGGCTGCGCCCTGTCGCCGACGCTGGCCCACACGGACGCGGTGCTGTCCTTGTACGAGACGGCCCTCGACGAGGTGTTCGGCGAGATCGCCAAGGCCCTGGCGAACGGCTCCGTGGGCGGCTTGCTGAAAGGCCCGCCGGCCCATTCGGGATTCCGGCGGCTGCTCTAGGCCCGGCGCGGAACGGGAGGGGATATGACACAACGCGAGATCGAGGCGGGACTGCGGGAACTGGGACTCGGGGCCGGCGACATCGTGCTGCTGCACAGTTCGCTGCGCAGTTTCGGGCGCGTGGACGGCGGGGCACGCACGGTGGTGGACGCGTTCCTTGCCGTGCTCGGCCCGGAAGGCACGCTCGTGGTGCCCACCTTCGGCGCGCTCGGCGTGATCACGGAAGTCGTGCGCGAGGATCCGCGCGCCGTGCGCAGCGTCCATCCCCTCGCGAGCGTGGCCGCCATCGGTGCGGACGCCGCGGCCCTCTGCGCGGATCACTGGAAAGCGGCGACGGCCCATGGCGAGGGCACGCCCTACACCCGGATCGCGGAACGGGGCGGATACGTGTGCCTGGCGGGCGTGGATCAGGATCGGAACACGACGCTGCACACCGCCGAAGCCCTGTTAGGCCTTCCCTACCTGAGCGACAAAACCGCCACCTTCGAGACGGGCGAGGGTGAGCGCACGGCCACCTGGCGCTTCTTCCCCGGGCCGCACCGCGATTTCATCGGCCTGGATCGGCTCCTCCGCGAGCGCGGCGTCCTCCGGATCGGGCGGATCGGCGAGTCGGTGATCCGGCTCATGAAGAGTCAAGAACTCATCGACGCCTGCCTCGAAGCCGGCAAGGCGGATCCGGCCTTCGTGCTGTGCGATAACCCGAACTGCGCCGACTGCGTGGCCCAACGGGCCGCCATCCGCGCGGCGCGGTTCGAGGGCGAGTCCTTCCGGCTCGCCGCATCGAGCGGGCTCGCGGGCCGCTATGTGCCCGAGATGATCGACAACCTCGAGGCCAGCGGCGTCCGGGCCGTCGAAGTGGATCTTGTGGAAGGACGCCCCGCGCAGGCGCTGGCCGAGCCGCAACTCGCCGGCGCCATCCACGGGCTCCGGGAAGGCGGCTGCGAGGTAATCGCCCTGCGCGCCCTGTCCGTGCCGGAGTTTGTCGAGTCCTTCCTGGATCGCGCCCGGGCGGCGGGCGTCGGCCGGGTAGTGCTGCCGTTATCCTCGCGGGCCAGGCACCACGCGGCCTGTGCGGCCGAGCGCGGCGTGCACGTGTCGTTCTCGAACGCGACGCAAGGCAGCGTGCTGGCGTCGGAGATGCTCCTCGAACTTGCGAAAGGCGGCGCGGGGCCGCGCTTCACGCTCAACGCGGCCCACCTCGCCCGGGCCGGTGAGAAGCCCTTCCTCTACAGCTACAAGAAGAAGCTGCACCGCTTCATCGATCAACTCGACCTTGAAGATTGCTGCTTCGACGGGACACCGCAGGCGTTGGCCCGCGGGAACGCCGAGATCAAGGAGTTGGTTTCGATTCTGCGTTGCGCCGGCTTCCGCGGGATCATGACGCTCACCACGGCCAACCGCGCGGTAGGCGGTTTGGGCGGCGCCGTTGCGCGATTCGAGGCGCTGCTGGAGGCGATGTAGCCCATGCGATACATCGACATCACCGGCTGGATCGAGAACGGCATGTGGTCGTACACCTCGGCCTATCCCGGGGCCGTCATCACGGAATGCCCCCATCCGCCCGAACTCCCCGAGGAATACGCCGTCTATTGCCAGCAGTTCGCGCTCACCGGCCAGAGCGGCACGTACATCGAGACGAAAGCCCACGTCGATGCGGCGGCCACGCCCGTCACCGAGTGCCCCATCGGCGATTTCGCCATGAACGCCGTGATTCTCCGCATTCCGGGCAAGAGCGATACCGCGCCCATCACGCGCGAGGATCTCGAACGCGCCGGCGCCGCGATCCGCCCCGACGACACCGTCATTCTCGCCACGGGCTGGGATGCCCACTGGCACGAGCCGAAGCGCTTCGTCGAGGGAAGCCCCTACATCACGCCCGAGGCGGCCCTCTGGCTGTTCTCGCACCGGATCCGCTGCCTGGCCGCCGATTTCTCCCGCTTCGACTACGCGCCCGCGCCCTGCTTCCCGTGGGATGCCTTCTGGGAAAACGTGCCCTACCTGCTCGCGCCCGTGTGCAACGTGTTCGATCTCGACGTCGATCGCGCCCGGCTGTTCGCGTTCCCCCTCAAGATCCGCGGCGCCATGGGCACGCCCGTCCGCGCCGTCCTCGAAGTGGCGGGCTGACGCCGGCTCAGAACTTCTCTGCGTCCGGCGTCCAGGGCTTCCCCGAGTAGGCGTACATCCGGCTGATCGTGTACGTCTTGATCAGCACGCCCCCGCGCCGCACCTCGACGGTTTCGAGGAACTCGCCCCGCTCGAAGAAGCCTCGTTTCACCATGTCGTCGATGAAGAGCCGCGCCTTGAGTTCGCTCCCGCCCGTGACGAACAGGCCATCCCGCCCGGCCAGATCGGGCCAGCCGCCCCACAGATCGTACTGGTTATACCGGCGGTCGCCCACGTTCATGCAATACGCCCGGGGCCGGCCGTCGGTGTAGAACGCGGCCGCCGCAGTGAGCTGGTAGCGGTCGCTGAAGGGGAACGGGCCATGCTCCGGATCCAGGCCGGTGTAGCGCGAGAGGGCGCGCCCGAGTTCCGGGCCGCCCTTGAGCCGGTTCGTCGGATCCTTGCCGGCATCGAACTCGAGTCCTGCGATGCGCACGCGCCCGGCGTCGTCGCCGGCCGGCGAGCCGAGCAGGTAGATCAGCCCCGTCGAGCGCGTGGCGAGGCCCGCCAGGCAGCCCAGGGCGATACCCGCCGCGAGCAGCGCGCGCATCCACCGGGGCCGGGCGCACTGCATCCACACCCCGGCCAGCGCCGGCGCCCCGGCGACATAGGCGCAGATGGGCCAGTTGGCCTGGGGTTCATGGGTGATGGACACGGCGGCGTAGAGCACGAAGATCGCCCCGAAGCACAGGGCGAGGAAGGCGGCATCGCCATCGCGCGTAAACCGCCCCGCACACCGGGCCACGGCCCAGAGCATGAGCACGAAGAGCACCGGCGACGCGACGCCCGCCTGCCCGCCGAGATAGGCGCCTACGCGCCCGGCCGCCTCGAGGGCGCGGAACTCGTCCTGGGCGCCGATGGCCGCCGTGTGGCGCAGCGAGATCCAGTCGTGACTCCAGTTCCAGTAGATCGCACCGCTACAGCACAACGCCGCGACGGCCAAGGCCACGTACGGGCCGGCCGTGCGCCAGGGGCGGCGATCCACCAGCAGCAGATAGAGCGCGAAGGACGCGAACAGGAACAGCATGGTGTACTTCGACAGCAGGCCGAGGCCCAGGGCCAGGCCCGTCAGCCACCACATGCCCTTCTCACCGTGTACGGCCCGGTGGAAGGCATACATGCCGAGGGCCCAGAAGAACACCAGGAGCGGATCGATCGTCATGAGCACGGAACCGGCCCACGAGGCCGGCATCGCCATGAGCACCGCCGCGGCCAGCAGCGCCGCGCGCTCGCGCCGGGCGATTCGCAGCGTCAATGCGTATACGAGGGCGAGCGTGCCCGACGACAACATCACGGCGCCGCTCCGGATGGCCCACTCCTGGTTGCCGCCCGCCGCGGTGAGGGCGGCGATGGCATAGGCGATCATGGGCGGTTTGCTGTAGTATCCGAGGGCGAGGCGGCGGGCCCAGTCCCAGTACTGGGCCTCATCGCCCGCGAGACAGAAGCCGCTGACGTGGACGAACAGGAAGTTGAGCCCCGTCCACGCGGCCAGGAGCCACAGGAACGCCCTGCGCTCGACGGGCAGAGGCGGCCGCACGGCGCCGGCCTCATCGGAGGCGGGCCATCGCCGGGCGATGCGGGCCACGATCCAGTGCGCGCCGCCGCCGCATGCCGCGCCCCAGGCGTAGCCGGCGAGGACATCGCCCGGGAAATGGTTGCCCGTGTACACGCGCGACAGGCCGACGAGGAGCGCCAGCGGCACCGTGGCCCAGGCGGTGCGGCGGTACGACAGGAACAGGGCAAGGGCGATGGCCGCGGCGTTGGCGGCGTGCGACGAGGGGAATGCATGGCTGCTGCGCCCGTCAAAGGGCGCCCAGGCCGGATCGTAGTCGATCCACCGGCCGCTGCGGTGGAGGTGGACGCCCTCGATGGCGGCGTAGGGGCGCGGCGCGGCGAACAGGTTCTTGAGCACCTTCTCGGAGCCGATGTCGGACACGAGGAGGGCGAGGAGGAGGGCGATGACGCAGAGGCGGGCGCGGCGGCGGCCGAAGTAGACGAGGAGGCCGAGGGCGACGGCGCCGGGGATGACGACGAAATCCTTGTCCGAGAACAGGGGCATGAGCCGATCGAACAAGGGGTTCTTGACGGTATCGTTGACGAATCGGAAGAGGATTTCGTTCATGGGCGAGAGTATAAGCGGGCGTCCGGAGAGTGTACAATGCTCGGCGCGGAGATTTCTCCTTGGCATGGGGCGATTGCGTTTCTATAATACCTCGTTGAGAATGCGTGCGATTCTGCGGAACGGTTTAGGAGGGAGATCATGGCCAAGAAGACACTGAACGTCGCGTTGGTAGGGGCCCAGTTCATGGGCAAGGCGCACAGCAATGCCTGGCGCAAGGTGGGCATGTTCTTCGATTTGCCGGTGAAGCCCGTGATGAAGGTGCTGTGCGGGAAGTTCCCCGAAGAACTCGAAGTGGCCGAGCGGTACGGATGGGACGAGACGAGCCTGAACTGGAAGGAGGTCGTGAACCGTCCGGACATCGACATCGTCGATATCTGTACGCCCAATTTCCTGCATCCGCCCATCGCGATCGCCGCGGCCAAGGCGGGCAAGCACGTGATGTGCGAGAAGCCGCTGGCCAACACGATGAAGGACGCGGAGGCGATGCTGGCCGCCGTGAAGAAGGCCGGCGTCAAGCACATGTGCGGGTTCTCGTATCGGTTCGCGCCGGCCGTGGCCACCATCAAGCAGATGATCGCCAAAGGCGAACTCGGGCGGATCTTCCACTTCCGCGCCGCTTATCAGCAGGACTGGATCGTGGATCCCGATTTCCCGATGGTGTGGCGGCTCAAGAAGAAGCACACCGGCTCGGGCGCCTTGGGCGATATCGGCGCGCACATCACCGATCTCTGCCAATACCTCATCGGCGACGTCTCCGAGGTGTCCGCCGCCATGCAGACGTTCATCAAGAAACGCGCCATCACCGAGTCGGACACGGGCATCTCGGGCAAGTCGGGCGAGAAGCGCACGAAGAAGATGGGCATCGTGGACGTGGACGACGCGGCCGTGTTTCTTGCGCGGATCAAAGGTTCCGATGCGCTGGCGACCTTCGAGGCGACGCGGTTCGCCACGGGCCGGCGGAATTTCAACTCGATCGAGATCTACGGCAGCGAAGGCTCGGTGTTGTGGAATCAGGAAGACATGAACGTCTTCCAGTACTTCAACCGGAACGATCCGGGCCACGTCCAGGGGTTCCGGCGCGTGCACGCCACGGACGGGGGCCATCCCTACGCGGACGCCTGGTGGCCCACCGGGCACATCATCGGTTACGAACACCTGTTCGTCCACGAGATCTACGATTACTTGTCCAACATCAACAAGAAGAAAGCGCCCTATTCCACGTTCGAGGACGCGGTTTCGTGCCAGCGGGTGCTGGCGGCCGTCGAGAAATCGGCATCGAGCAGGAAGTGGGAGAAGGTAAAGTAGACTGAGGAGAACGACGTCGGCCACACGAGTACGACGAGCGTGCGATGGGCCGGGGCGCCGGGGCGGAGTCGCAGCCGGAAGCCGGGCGGCGCAGCGGACAGGACTCGACTCGCGTGGTTCAACCTGGAGCCCTGAACGGAGGAGAACGCCATGAAACTCGGCCTGTTGACCGCCATGTTCGGAGACAAACCCCTCAAGGACGTGCTTGAGATGATCCGGCCGCTCGGCCTCCAGACGGTGGAGCTGGGCGCCGGCAACTACCCCGGAGATCCCCATGCCCCGCTCCAGGAGCTGCTGGCCTCGAAGCCCAAACGGGACGAACTCAAGGCCATGCTCAAGGGCGAGGGCCTCGCCATCAGCGCGCTCAGTTGCCACGGCAACTGCCTGCACCCCGACGCGGCCTTCGCCAAGGCGAACGCCCAGGTGCAGTCCGACGCGATCCGGCTGGCGGCGCTGCTGGGCATCAAGGTGGTGAATGACTTCTCGGGATGCCCCGGCTCCTCGCCGTCGTCCACGCAGCCGAACTGGGTAACCTGCCCGTGGCCCCCCTACTTCCTCGATATCCTCGAGTGGCAGTGGGAGAAGCGGGTGATCCCCTATTGGACGAAGCAGGCCAAGTTCGCCAGCGATCACGGCGTCAAGGTGGCCTTCGAGATGCACCCGGGCTTCGTCGTGTACAACCCCGAAACCCTGCTGAAGCTCCGGAAGGCGTGCGGCCCGAGCCTCGGCGCGAACTTCGATCCGAGCCACCTTTTCTGGCAGGGCATCGAGCCCATCGAGGCGGTGCGCGCCCTCGGCAAGGCCATCTTCCACGTCCACGCCAAGGACTCGATGGTGTACGAGCAGAACGCCCGCGTCAACGGCGTGCTGGACACGAAACACTACGGCGACGAGATCAACCGGGCCTGGATCTTCCGCACCTGCGGATACGGCCACGGCCTCGAGTGGTGGAAGGATTTCGTGTCGACGCTCCGCATGGTGGGCTACGACTACGTGCTCAGCATCGAGCACGAGGACTCGCTCATGTCCAGTTGGGAAGGCCTGACAAAGGCGACGGAGTTCCTGAAGCAGGTGGTGATCACCGAGAAGGTGACCGCCATGACGTGGGCCTGAACGCCCGCCCCTGTAGCGTAAACCGGGGCGCCCTCTTCCACGGAGGGCGCCCCGTTCCCTTTTCCGGAGTCCTGCCGGCTCATTCCGCCCCGGCCCGCACCTCCGCCATCCACGCGTCCCACCGGCCGTCCACCTCAGCCATCAGCGGCTTGGGCGTCCAGTCATCGTTGTAGAGCGAGAAGGGCGCGTTCGTGCCCGGGCCGAGGTTGACGAACTCCCAGCCGAACCGGGTGCCGCGTTCGAGCGTGTTCCGCAGCATGGCGGGCACCTCTTCGGGCCGGTAGTCGGAGCCGTTGAGCGTCATGTGCTCGGCGACGGCCCAGTCGCGGCCGATGGCGGCCACGTTGCGGTAGGCCACCTCGTTGGGCGCGCGCCGGCCGACGTGCCAGTGCCAGTTCACCTGGAGGATGTTCACGCCCGTGAGGCGTTCGAGAAACGTCATCGAGTCGCCGTTGCGATTGGGCATCTCCGGGCCGCCCGTCTCGAGGTAGTCCACCGCGATCCAGGCGTCCTCGCCGGCCACACGCCGGAACGCCGCCGCGTCGCCGTTCACCCAGTCTGCGAGCGCCTCGGCCCGGAACCGGCTCCACACGGGATCCGTGCGGAAGGCCTCGGGCACGGGGAACGCCTCGGGCCACGGCGGGCCGACGCCCCCGGCTTTGGCGCGCCACGCTTCGTAGGCGCGCCGGGCGTGAATCGAGTAGTCGATGTTCTGGTTGCCGATGTATTGCGGCTCCACGGTCGTCTCGAAGTACAGGAGCTTCTCGTGGGGGAGCGCCGCGGTCAGGTTCTCGATGTAGCGGCGCGAGGCCTCGAGGTAGGCGGGCGCAAACTGCGATGGCACGGCCGAGCCGAACCCGTATTCCGTGTCGCGCACCTCGCGGCCCTCCGCGTTCACGGCAATCGCGTCGGGGTGGCGCTCCCAGAACCCGGCCGGCACGGTACCGCCGCCCACCCCGTACGTCTCGACGGACAGGCAGGCGAACATGCCCCGCGCGGTAATCGCGTCGATCAAGCGGCGGAGGGGATCGAGGGACATGTCGATCTCCCCGTCGCCGTTCGGATCGAAATGGTGCCAATAGCAGTTCAATTCCAGGCAGTTGTACGCCTTCTCCTGGATGATGGGCAGATCGGCGATCAGTTGATCCACCGAGCCGGCGTCGGCGAAGTTGCGGAGCGGCTTGCCGATCTTGAGGAACACCCATTCGCCGTCTACGTACAACCGGCCCTGGCGGAGGGCCTTCGCGCTTTCCGCGCTCCACCCGGCGCCGGCGGTCAGCCCCACCAGCAGCCCCACGGCCAACCCAACCCACCACTGGCTCATCGTTTCGTCTCCTTCGCGGTTGTCCGGGGGCGGCCCTCATTCTGGATCAACCGGAGCGCGCGCACCTCGAAGGTGGACACGCCCGGCAGCGGGAACCGGCCGACGCGGATCCGGGCGTCCTCCGCCTGCTCGATCGGGAACCCCGTCCAGTAGGGATCGGTATAGGCGCGCAGATAGTTGCAGCACCCGTCCGGCGTTGCCGGCCACCCGGCAGGCGCCTCCGTGTCGGCCGTCACCGTATCCTCGGTATTCTCGATCGCGCGCCCCGTCCACCGCGCGCATTCGCCCGCGAAGCCGAGGCCGCCCGCCCGGGCCGTGGATGCGCCGAGGGCGAACACCCAGTCCGGCCCGGCGTCGGCCTCGTGTACGACGCCGAAATCGCCCTGAAACGCCACGCCCTCAATCTCCGCTTCCTCGGCGAATTCGTTGAACACGCGGAACGTGCCCCAGGCCGACTCGATCCGCAGGGCCACGGCCTCCGCCCCGGCTGCCTCGGGCACGGCCAGGCGCTCCACGCGCGTAATGGGCATCGTGCCGTCGTCGAGGCCGGGCTCGTGCACCGCGACGAACACGCTCGCCAGCCCCTCGCCGGACGGCGCGTCTGTGGACGGCGCGTCTGCGGCCGTACGCACGGCGTCCACATAGCGCACGCGGCGGCCCCCGTTGGCCCGGGTAGTCTGCCCGGGCCCGTTCGCCGCCTCGACGGCGTGGACGGGGGCGCACATCCAGAGCCGGTAGGCGTGGCCGGCGTCCGTCCACACGGCCTGCCAGGCCGCGGGCGGCGCCTGGACGGCGCGCACGTCGCGCAGGCCGAAGATGTCGGCTTCGGCGAGGCTCTGGCCCACCTCGGGCAGGGGCGGTTCGGGCGGCATGTCGAGGCCGTCGAACCGGAGGCCGCCGCCCTCCGCGTCGCTCGCGGCGATCTCGCTGAACACGCGATAGGCATGCGTTGCGCCGCCCTTGACGCGGAAGATGTCGACGGCGAAGGTGTCCGCGCCGGGCCCTTTGATCAACGCCACGAGGCGGCGGTACTCGGTGCAACCCGAATAGCAGTCGGACGAGGCCTCGACGACGGACACGAACGGCGACGTGGCCATCATCCGGAAGGACGGCATGCGGGGCACATCGCCGCGGAATCGCTGTTCTCCATCATCCACGACGACGAGGTTATGGCTGTGGGTGCTGCGGATCCAGCGGTTTACCGGCATGTCGCCGACGTAACCGTGATCGCCGAGGACGGTGACGCCGCCCACGCGATAGCACAGGGCGAGGTTATCGATGTGGCGGTGGCCGCCGGCCGGCGGGAAGGTCAGGGCGAGCACGGCCGCGTCGCGGCCGGCGCCGTGGCGCAGGAAGGCCGTCATCCACGCCGGATACAGGATCTCGGGGGCGCGCGGATCGGGCGGCTGGGCGAAGGCCTCGCCGTCGAGATGAAACACGGCGTAATCGGTTGGGCCGCTCCCGCCGGACAGGGCCGGGTGTTTGCCGGCGAAGTACTCCGGATACCGCGCCATGCCCACTTCGATGAGTTCGCAGCTCGGGCCCGCGGCCACGTTCGTGTCGCTGAGCGGCAGGTAGTGCCCCCGGGCATCGACTTGATCGATCATCGCACGCAGCATGAGGCGCAGCCGTGCATCGGTGGCGTACAGATCGGGCTCGACGTCGTACTCGGCCGGCCACGGGAATCCGTGCAACGTCTCCGGCACCCAGATCAGGCTCGACAGATACATGTTGGTATACGCCGGGCTCTCGCGGCTGAATCCATCGTAGAGAAAGGACTGATCGCGGAGGGCGCGGTAGCCGCGCAACGCCACGTCGGCATACTCCGGCAGCCCGAGCGCCCTGCCCGCGGCGGCCATGGCGCGGTAGATGCGCGGCGCCTTGTTGTTGACGCACTCGGCCTTGCCCGGGCCGCCCAGGTAGGGCTCCGCGCCCATGATCCACTCGAGGATCAGATCGCGCTCCACCCGGGCGCGGGCGGCCGTCGTCCACAACGGGGCGCCATCCGCGCCGGAGGCGTCGTAGAGCAGATCGTAGGCCAGGCAGATCCGGTGAAGCCCGGAGATCGCGTCCGTGCTCGGGTGGAACCGGCCGGCGCCCCAATACCCCTGGAGCATGCGGGCCCGATCCAGTTCGTCGCCCTCGAAGGCCTGCTCGGACAGGTGGCGCTTCCACTCGATGGGGAGCGCCCGATCGTGCCACGCCGCATACAGGGCGTCGCAGTCGGCCACCGTGTCCCAGTAATCGCAGTACAACCAGTGCCGGTAGCATTCCGCGAACCGGATCAGGATGCGGACACCCGTCTCCGCGTAGCGCCCATCGCCCGTCAGCGCGTAGGCATAGGCGAGGCTCTCGACGCCCGACGCCATGAACGAGATCTTGCGCGCGCGGATCATGGCGGAGAAGCTGACGTGAAGCGGATGGCCTACCCAATGGTAGGCGAGCCGGCCGGTTCGATCCTCGGGGTGCGCGCGTTCCGCCTCGTTCAGGTAACAGGTGAACGTCTGCTCGCTCCGGGGGCACTCGATACGCCCCGTTTCGGGGAACCTCTCGTCGGGATACACCTGCCCGCATCGCCGGCACCGGATCGTATCCGGGTGTTCGGAATCCCACGCGAACTCGGACGCGCCCGCCGCCTCCTGTGACTTGTCGCCGACGCAGTTCGGGCACGTCGCGCCGTAGGTGTTGCCGGGCGATAGCTCCGGGATCATCGCATCGATGTACGCGTCCGGCCGGCCCGCCAGGAAGTCGGCTTGCTGCTTGTGCCCCGCGAACCACGCGCGGGCCCACCCGGCCGACGCGATGTTGCGCCGGGCGCGCGCGAGGGCCTCGGAATCGAGCAGTGTCGGGTGCTCGACGCCCGTCCGGCCCGCGAGCAGGGCGTCCTTCCGGCGCTCGATCTCTTCCCGGAAGGCCTGTTCCGCCTCGGAGACGCCCGGATCCTGCCAGGGGAGCAGGCCCGCGCCGCGTGTCACGGCATGGACATAGGCCTCCTTGGAACGGACAGCGGGGGCGCCGCCGGCCTCGGCGCAGGCGTTCGCGCCGGCCAGGCCCGCCATGCATACCGCCGCGGCCGCCCGGCAGGCCGCGTGCGCATGAAAACAGTGATCGACATACACGGGCGCTTCCTTTCCGGCGGGCGTGTCGCCGCCGGAGGGATGCTAACACACGGGCCGCCGCGTTGCGAAGGGGGGATTGACTCGGGGCGCGGCTGTACGGTAGGCTTACGCTTCTTTTCGGGAAAAGGCGGAACCGGGAGATACGGACATGTACAGGCCAGAAATCAAGGTATTCGACTGCACCATTCGGGACGGCGGCCTGATGAACGAGTGGCGGTTCGAGAAGCCGCTCGTCAAGGACGTATTCGACGGCTTGGCCCGGGCGGGGGTGGACTACGCGGAGATCGGATACCGCGTGGACAAGAAGATGTTCTCGCCAAAGGACTTCGGGCCGTGGCGGTTCTGCGAGGAAAAGGATCTGCGCGACGTGGCCTATGAATGCGACACGAAGGTGTCCATCATGTGCGACGTGGGCCGGACGGACTACGACGCGTTCCTGCCCGCGGACGAGTCCATCGTGCGCCTGGTTCGGGTGGCAACCTATGTGCCCGACATCGACAAGGCCATCCACCTCGGCAAACACCTCAAGGGGCTCGGCTACGAGGTGTCGGTGAACATCATGGCCGTGTCCCACGCGTTGGAGGTGGATCTCGACGAGGCGCTCGATCAACTCGGCGAGACGAACTTCGATATGGTGTACCTCGTGGACAGTTTCGGCTATTTCTACTCGGAACAGATCCACTGGCTCGCGGAGAAATACCTCGCCCGGCTGCCCGGCAAGGAACTCGGCATCCACTGCCATAACAACCAGCAGTTGGCCTTCGCGAACACCATCGAGGGCATCATCAAGGGCATCAACTACGTGGACGGCACGATCTACGGCATCGGCCGGGCCGCGGGGAACTGCCCCCTCGAACTCCTCATCGGCTTCCTCAAGAATCCGAAGTTCGATGTGCGCCCCGTCTTCGATCTCATCGAGAAGTACTTCTTCGACATGAAGAAGGAGCTTCGCTGGGGGTACGAGTTGCCTTACGCCGTCACGGGGATCCTCAACAAGCACCCGCGGGCGGCCATGGCCTTCCTCAAAGGCGTGCACGGCAACTCGTGTAGCGAGTTCTTCGACGAATTGTTGAACGTCGACGACGTGTAGGCCGCGATCACGCCCCGCGCAGCATCTGCCGCGCCCGCCGCAGCACTGCGTAGAGGCGCGGGAAGCGCTCGTCGAGCCACCGCTTGAGCCGGGCGATGCGGAACCGCCGCAGGATGCCGGCGCGGTATGCGCGAAACGCCTGCGTCGCCGCGGGATCCCCTTTCCGGAACACGTACGCCAGGCCGTACTGCGCGTCCACCCGGAAGAACAGATAGTCCTCCGGATACTCGCCCAGGAAGTCCTCCACGGCAGTGAGCACGCCATTCCGCGGCCCGCCCTCCATCACCGCATTACACAGGTGTTCGTTCACGCCGTCCGCGTCGGCCAGTTCGGATTGCCCCTTGACGATCCCTTTGCACGCGTGGGGATGCACGAACTCGGCCGGAATCATGTCGGGCTGGTAGTACATGTCGCGCCGCGCATAGGGCCAGCATGCGTCGTGGATGAGGAGGGTGCCGCCGGGGACGAGCAGGCCCCGCTCGCGGATCAGCTTGAGTTCGTGATAGACGGTATACCAATTGTGATCGCCGTCGATGAGAATGCAGTCGAAGGGCTCGTCGATCGTCCCGAGCACGTCGAGGCTGAGGCCGCGGCGCATGTCGATGTGGGGGTTGCCGGCGTTCTTGGCGCATAAATCCGCTTCGAGGCACGGATCGATCACCGTCACGTGCACCGAGCCCAGCCGGATCAGTCGATCCGTGTTGTCCCCGTATTGCGCGCCGATCTCGCACAGCCTGCGGTAGCCGCGCTCGGCTACGTACGGGTTGATGAACTCTTCGGCAAAAGCCTTCACAGGTGGGCCCTCACTCCCTCCGAGGATCTCCGGCCGGTTCGAGCCAGACCACCGCGCGGTAGCACACGCCCGTGTGGATCCGGCACAGCACCGGCGTGACAAGCCGTAAGGCGGCCTGCGCCAGCGCGTTGCCACGGCCCGGCCATCCGCACATCAAGATACGCCACATCCCGTGCCAGATCCAGAGCGATGCGTTCTTCCGCACGGATACGGTGCGCCCGGGGCCGGCGGCATCGCTCAGTTGGGCCGCGACGCGGGCCGGATCGGGCAGCGGGTGCAGGGCGTGCTCTTCGAGCCACACGAGGCGGCGGCCCGTGAAGGCGAAATGGGCCTCGCGGATGGCGGCCTCAGCCCGGGCCGCGGCGTCGCCCGCCGGAAACCCGATGGCCATCGTTGCCGATGGGCCGGCCACGCGGGCGAGTTCCTGCACACACCGGGCGCGCGTGGGTTCGTCGAAGTGCTCGAAGGTGTCCATGCACACGCACACGGCGAACGCGCCGTCGCGGAACGGCAGCGCGGCCGCGTCGGCGGCCACGGGGAGCACGTCCTGGGTGGCGCGCGCGGCGCGGAGGTGTTCGAGCGCGCGATCGGCGACGACAACGCGGCACCGGGCGAACCGGGCGAACCCGTTCTGGTTGGCGCCGAGTTCGAGGATGGCCGAACCGGGCCGGATGCGCCGCATCCGGCGGATGCGCCACATCCGGCGCACAATGGGCAGGTAGCGGACGGCCCAATCGGGATAACCCCGGCCGTCTTTTTCCGCGTAGGCGCGCAACCACCTGCCGAGTCCCTCAAACACGCTGCGCCCTCCCTGTCAGGAACCGGAATCCGGGCAGGCGGCGGAGGCGCAAGGTGTCGCCGAGGAAGTCGACGTCGAAGCCGTCGAGAAAGGGCGCGCACCGCATGATGGCGAGGTAGAGGACGCCGAATCCGGCCGCGGCGGCCATGGCGAGGGCGGCGTTCGGGAGGCGTCCCGCGCCCTGGGGGCCGAAGGCATCGACGGCGGCGCAGATCACGATTCCGGGCGCGGCGGCGAGGGCGGGCCAGAGCAGGACGGTGCGGAAGAACTCGGCCACGTGGACGGGCACCGTCTGTTTCATGGCGGCGAGGAACCACCCCCAGGTGATGAACATGGCCAGCATGGTGGCCAACGGGATGCCGTAGAAGCCGATGGCCAGGTAGAGGGCCACCGTGAGAACGACGTTGGCGCCCGCGGCGATGAGGCCGGCTTTCATGTGAAGGTCGGCGCGCCCCCGGCCGAGAGCGACGCTGACGCCCGCGCCGGAGATGACGTTGGCGATGTTGCCCACGGCGATGAAGCGGAGCACCCAGGCCGCCACGGGGACGCCGTCTTTGTCGCCGAGGCACGCGTGGACGAGGAGCCCGGCCGACGCGGCCGCGAACGCCAGGGCGGGCACGGCGACGGCCGCGACGTATTTCGACGACGTCAGGTAGAGCCGGCGCAACCGATCGTGATCGTCCCGGGCATCGAGGTCGGACGCGGCGGGGATCAGGGCAGAAAGCAGCATGAGGGGGCCTTGCCGCACTTTGTTGGCGAGTTCCTCCCCGAAGCGGTATACGCCGATGGGCCCGAACTGGGCGTACACGAGGCCCACGATGACTTTGTCCGTCTGATACATGACAAGATTGGCGAGTTTGGCGATCTGGGCGCGCCAGCCGAAGCTGAACAGCGCGCGGAACGTGGCGCGTTCGATGCGGCGGGGCGACACGCGGAGGTCGGGGGCGAGTCGGAACGCGGCCGCCATGCTGGCCAGGGCGAACGCGCCCGTCACGAGGGCGCTCGAGTAGAGCAGGCCGCGCACGCCAAACCCGAGCTCGAGAAAGAGCACCGTCGACGCGATCTTGATGAGGGACGCGGCGAAGCTGATGACGTTCGTCACGCCCATGCGCTGGAGTCCGGTTTGGACGGCCGTGAATGCCGAGGCGCAGTTGGACACGGCGAAGAGCACGAGCCCCCAGCGGAACAGGAACCGCACGTCGCTCAACAGGGCCAGATCGCGGAAGTCGCCGGCCCGTTCGGGCGCGAGCCACGTCATGAGGCGGACAACGCCCGCGATACACCAGTCGATACAGGGCCAGCCGGCAACCACGAGGGCCGGGCCGAGCGCGAGGTAGAAGAAGAAGCCCGTGCTCACCACCGCGGACAGCCGATCCCGTTCATTGCGGGCGGCGTGTTCGGCGATGTACTTCGCGAAGCCGCTCCCGATGCCGAAGTCGAGGAGGGACACGTAGCCGGTGAACACCGCCACGAGCGACCACAGGCCCCACGCGGCGAAATCGATGCGTTCGAGGATGTAGATGGTGAGGAGGAGGCCGGTGACGGCCTCCCAGGCGCGGCCCGCCGCGTTGAACGCGGTATTGCGGGCGATGACGCCGCGCACGGTTCCGGGTGCGCCGCCCGCGGCGGGCTCGGGTTGTCCGTCAGGGGATCTCATAGATCTCGACAACCTCCGTGCCGCCGGCGCGGGGCCGCTCCAGTTCGAAGCGCTCGATCAGGACGAAGCGTTCGGGATCGGCCCGCCACGCGTCGAACATGGCGAGGAACCCGTCCTGCCGGTAACCGGGCGAGGACTCGATGTAGGCCTTGGGGTAAAGCAGGTAGCGGATGTGGCGCGCGCGAAACCACTCGGCCTGCTCGTCGATGGATGCGCCGATGAGGGGCCGGAGTTCCTCCTGATTCTGATACGTCGGGGTGTGGATGTAGTAGCTGCGCGGATCGAGGGTAAACAGGAGCCGGCCCGAGGGCCCGATTTCTTTGTTCACCCATTGGAACGCCGGATACCGCTCGACGCGGCGCGTGAGGTAGTGATCGCGCGACTCGAATCCCAGGGCGACGGGGATCTTGAAGTGGACGGCGGCTACGTCGAGCACGAGCCCGTACGCGAAGGTGACGGCGAGCAACACGGCGACGGGCTTCCGCAGCGTGCGCAGGCGGCACGCGGCGACGCCGGCCAGCACCATCATGGGCAGGAAGAAGGGGAGGTAGTAGCGCGCGTACTGCCGGTAGAAGAAGAGGCATGCGACGCCGGCCGCGCAATACGCCGCGAGCCACCGGGCCCGTTTGCCGCCGACGATCACCCCCGGCACGCCGAGCAGCAACGCGAGGGCGCCGGGCGATTTCGACCACCCGTCGTAG
>JAFGTL010000189.1 GCA_016934125.1 Candidatus Hydrogenedentota bacterium | reverse complement strand
CGAGGCGTGGGCGAGGCCGGGGGGGGCGCGATCGAGCGTGCATTCCCGGGCAGGGTCGAAGTCCGGGCTTGTCAACGCGTCGACGGCGGCAGCGACGGAATCCGTCACGCGCCAGGATGGAACCCAGTAGGCCCGGGGCAGGGCGTCGTCGTTCACGAGGACGCGGATGTCGCCGGACTCCTTGATGACGCGCAGGCGCGGGCCCGGCCCGGCCCAGTCGCCGGTGTATAGGGCGCCGTCCCGCGTCGCGATGACCACGCGGGCTGCGATGTAGTTCATGAGGCTGGGGTGGGCCGCTTCGCGCGCAACGCTGACGGTGTGGCGTGCGGCTCCGGGGCGCTCCGGGCCGGTGAGCGCCTGCCACCACGCGGCCTGCTGGCGGCTGAGGGGCAGGAAGGCGCCGTTGGCTACGTGCAGCGGTTTGAGCATGCCGAGGTTGGCGGTGGCTCCGCGATCGAGCGGGCCGGCCGACACGATGGCGCGGGCGCCGAGGGCGTGTTCGGTCACGGTGCCGAGGGCGGGTTCGACGCGGCGGTAGCATTCGGGCGCGTCCTGGAAGGGATGCCGGAACGCGCTCGTGCTCGCGACGTTGAGGTCGACGAACAGAAGCAGGGCGAGGGCCACGCCGCAGGGCCCGGCCAACCAGCGGCTGCGCAGGGCGAGGAATGGAATCAGGAGGATCGTCGCGGCCAACAGCCGGCCGCGGACGGGCGCCGCCGACGCGTAGAAGAGGGCCGCGATCGCGATGAGCGTGATCGAGGCAGGCACCCAGATGGAGCGGGAGCGGTGGTTGTCCCACGGCACGAGGAGGCGATCTGCGCCGAGGGCAGCCAGCGCCGCCATCGAGAACACCCAGAGATACAGGAACGCGCGCTGGGGAAACCCGAAGGGAATCCATGCGTTTGGGAGCAGGGCGGCCGCGGCGGAGGCCACGGCGGCCGCCAGGAAGAACAGGGCGTGGCGCCGCTTGCCTTCCCGGTGGAAGAGGGCGGCCGGAATCAGCACGAGCGTGGCGATCCCTACGTAACCCAGGCGGGGCGTCATGCCGGGCTGGCACATGAACGCTTGGCGAAGCAGTTCGCCGGCGGTGAAGGGGGCCTGCACCGCCATATCGAGGTTCCACAGCACGGCGGCGGGCTCTTCGAGCCGGCTCAGCCAGAGGAGCGTGGGCAGCCACTGGACGCACGATATGCCGATGGCGACGCCGCCCATGAGGATGAGTCCCTTGACGCGGCGGAGCATGGGCGGGGGCGACGGCTCCTCGGGAAAGAAGCAGAGGAGGAGCCGGTAGGGCATCAGGAGGCACAGGGCCGCCACGGCCAGGGCGTAACAGCCGGACAACACGATGAATCCGGCGGCGAGCCCGGCAACAACGGCGGCCGCGTAGCGGAATCGGAAGCCGTATTCGCGGACGGCCCAGAACAGCAGCGGCAACCAGGCCAGGGCGTCGGCAATCGGCGGGCGCGACATGGCGGCAGCCGATGCGCCGCTGAAAGCGTAGACGGTGCCGCCGATGAGGGCGGCGGCGTATCCTGCGCCGAGGGATCGGGCAAAACCGGCGAAGAACAACCCCATCAGGCCGAGGCATATGAAGGCGTGGACGGCCATGGCGCGCTCGGTGGGCAGGAAGGCGAACACGGCGTGGAGGGGCTGGAGGAGGCCGGCCCGCGGATCGGCCAGGAAGGGCGTGCCGCCGAGTTGGTGGGCATTCCAGAGGGGGAGTTGGCCCGCGCGTATGCGGCTGAAGCCGTAGGAAAGGGCGGGGTAGTAGAACTGGTAGAGATCGCTGTTCTCGTGGGCTTCGGCCACGCTGCCCTGGCTTGTCTCGACGCGCGTCCAGAACGAAGGGGCGGCCCAGAAGAAGAGCGCCGCCGTCAGGAAGAGCGGCGTCAACGCATAGCGCGATCGGGCCGCAACGCCGGTAGTCACTTCAGCAACTCGTCAACCAGCACCCGCCGCTTCTGCCTGGCGGCACGGACGACCGCGTAGGTGGTGGCGAGGCTGTTCAGATTGCGCCGGCCGCTTGTTTCGGGCTCATCGCCCGAGTCGAGGGCGTCGGCGAAGGCGTCGAGGAGATAGGCCTGGTGCGACTTGGGCCATTTCACGAGGGAGACTTTCCGGCGGTGGGAGGGTTTTGCCGAGAAGGTGACGGCGTCATTCTCCCAGAGGAGGGCGCCCTTTTCGCCGTCGAAGCGCCAATCGGCGTTCCAGGAGGTTTCCCAACCGGCGGCCACCCAGCTTCCGAAGTAATTCACGGCGGCGCCGTTCGCCAGTTCGAGCTGGGCCATCACGGTGGCGTCGCCTTTGTTCCAGTTCCAGGGCGCGTTCAGGCTCGCGGCCTGTACGGCGACAACGTCGGCATCGAGGAGGCATCGAACGAGATCGAAGTGGTGGATGGACATATCCAACACGAGGGGATAGGCCATTTCCTCGCGGTATCCGCCGAAATGGGGGCCTTTGTGAAAGGTAATCCCGGCATATCCGACGCGGCCGAGCCGGCCGGCGGCGATGAAGCGCTTCACCGTCTGGGCGGTGGGTTGGTAGCGGTAGTTCTGGGCCACCATGTAGGTTCGGTTCAGGCGGGCCGCCCGGGAGACGATGGCCTTGGCGTTACGGAGCGAATCGGCGAGGGGCTTCTCGGACATAACGTGGAGGCCGCGCTCGAAGGCCGCGAGGCACACGCCTTTGCGGAACTGCTGGGGCGTCACGTCGAGTAGGGCGTCGGCCTCGACCTCGAGGAGGGCCTTGTCGAGATCGCGGTAGCAGCGCGATCGCGGCATGCCGTGCCGGGCCGCGGCGGCCATGAGATTGGCGCGACTGGTGTCGACGTAGGCCGCGGCCTCCCATCGATCCGAATTGGCGACTTGATTCGTCCAGGCGGCCCCCATGCCCCCAACGCCCACTTGGATGATCCGTCTCATCACAATGCTCCTCGGCCTCGTTTATGCACCCCAACGACTGCGCCCGTCCGCCGCGGGCACGGCCAATCGTAACACTCAGCGTCCGGATGTGTCCATCGCGCCCGGGCGGCGCAGCAGGAACACGCGGCCCGATTCGATGGTGTCGAGGGGAATCACGGCGTTGCCCTCGCTGATCGCGCACGGATGGGGCGCCAGGCCGTTCTCGGTAACCTCGTACGCGTCGACGCGATCCAGGAAGTCAGGGAGCCGGACGGTGATGGTTACGTTTTCGGCGGGCTGGATCGCGGGGGGCTCGGGTTTGCTTGCGGGGATGTGGTTGGCGGCGGCTACGACGAGGGCGTCGGGGCCGCACAGGAGGCACCCCACCCACACGCGATCCTTGGGCCATTCTTCCTGGCCGACGACGCCCGTCGGCACGGTGCCGGCATCGCTCTGCGCGAGATCGGCGGGCGTGCCGATGAGGAGGTCGTCTTCGATGTGTTCGAGCAGTTGGTTCGTTTTGACGATCTCGTCGCGTACGCCCGCACCTTCATCGAGTTGCCAGCCGCCCGCAATGGCCGAATACACCCAGCTCGTGAGGCCCTTCATGCCCGCGCCGAGGGCCTGGACGACGTTCTGGCGGTATTCGGCGGGCAAGGGCCCCCGCGCCT
This sequence comes from Candidatus Hydrogenedentota bacterium, assembly GCA_016934125.1. GTDB lineage: Bacteria > Hydrogenedentota > Hydrogenedentia > Hydrogenedentales > SLHB01 > JAFGTL01. Next base: position 159 of record JAFGTL010000189.1, on the reverse strand, counting down.
TGTTGGGCACGCCCTGCCCCCCACTCCAGCCGTAGGCTTCGAGAATCGCGTACATGGGCTTGGGCGTGCAGCACAGGCGGCTGTACGACAGGCTCTCGCGCACCATGGCGTGATCGGCGCCGTAGTAGGTGACAGGATAGGGATCGAATCCGTTGACGT
>JAFGTL010000188.1 GCA_016934125.1 Candidatus Hydrogenedentota bacterium | reverse complement strand
GAACCAGAGGCCCTCGAAAACGACGAGGCGAAACAGGGCCTCGATAGGGCGCTCGGAGAGCGTTGAGCACAGCAGGCCCATGGCGCATACGGCCAGAGCGCCGGCGGTGAGGATGACGAGTTGGATCGCCATGCCGGGCACGGAAATGCCGCCGAGCAGGGAGGCGATGGCCAGAACGGGCAACGCGCTGAAGGCGAGAAGCTCGACGTAGAGGAAGGCGGTGAGGAACTTGGCCAGGAAGATGTCGAGGCCGCGGATGTCGGCTATGAGGAGCAGGCCGAGGGTGCGATCGCGCTTCTCTTGGGCGATGAGCCCGGCCGAGAACATCGCCCCGACAGCGAACACGGCGAAGAACTGAATCCCACGCGCGACACCTGACACGAAGGGGCTGACCGCCCGGATGAGTTCCTCGGGGCTGGCCCGGAACCGCAAAGATATGAACCACGCCCAGCCAAGGACAATCCAGGCGGCGGCGACGGCGATGGCGCGCACGGCATAGGTGGAACCGCGCCGGCCCGCGCGTGTCAGCTCGAGCTCGGCAAGCGGCAGGTTCATCTCACAGCCCCCTTTGATCCGGTGTCCCCGGGCCGCATAATAGCGCAATCCGGCGGTGCAGTCACCCCCGGCCATAAACAGATGGCCCTGAAGCGGCCTGTGGATCAGGAGGAACGCCCGACATGGTATCGAGTCTCGTTGTTGCGCTGTATGCCGCGCTGGCGGCGCCCGCCGAGTACGTGCCCGAGCCGGAGCCCTGCCCGAGCGATCTGGTGGTGGGCTGCTACTACTTCCCGGGGCACTTCGCCGCGCCCCGGTGGATGCCCATGCGGGACGCCCGTTACCCGCTCCCCCTGTTGGGCTACTACCGCGACGGCGAGCCGGAGGTGTCGGACTGGCACATCAAGTGGGCCGTCGAGCACGGCATCGACTTCTTCGCCTTCGACTACTACCACCACTACGAGAACGGCCCGAACACCGGGCATAACCTGGCCCTCGATCAGGGCTTCCTCGAAGCGCGCTACTGCGACAAGATGGACTTCTGCCTCATGTGGTGCAACGAGGGCGGGGAGGAGCGATACACCGAGGATCACCTGCTCGCGCTGGCGCGGATCCTGACGGATCGCTACTTCAGCCGGCCGAACCACCTCCGCATCGACGGGGATAACGTGCTCATCGTGTCGCGGCCGGATCACTTCCTGGCATCCTTCGGCGTGGAAGGCACGGCACGCGTGTTCGAGCAGATGGCCCAGGTGTCGCGCGAGGCGGGCCACGGGGGCCTGTTCCCGGTGGCCAAGGGCCACAACGATCAGGCCAAGCTCAAGGCCGCGGGGTTCCGCGCCATCACGGCGTACAACTACCCGACGGCCGGGATGTCCGCCGAGCAGCGCGAGGCCAATCGGGCGCCCTATGCCGACATGGTGCGCGGCATCGAGGCGATCTGGAAGCAGGTGACGGACGTCGGGGTATTGCCCTACATCGTGCCGGTGTCGCCGGGCTGGGACTCGCGTCCGTGGTATGGCGATCGGGCGTTGGTGCGGACGAACCCCAGCCCGCGGCTGTACTACGAGATGTGCGAGGCGGCCAAGCAATACGTCGATCCCGAGTTACGCATGGTGATCGCGGAGTGTTGGAACGAGTTCGGCGAAGGCAGCTACATCGAGCCCACGGTTCAGTATGGATTCGGGTGGTTGGACGCCATGCGGGACGCGTTCTGCCCGGACAACCCCCATCACACGGATGTGGTTCCGGCGTCGGTGGGCCGCGAGGCCCCCGCGTTTACGGCCATCCCGAAGTCTGCGGACGAACTGATCGCGACCGGCGCCAACATGATGGAACCGGGGGACATGGAGGGGCAGTGGGACTGGGTGTCCTTCGCGGGCGGCACCCTGGAGAAGGCGAGCGGCGCACACGGCGGCGACTGGTGCCTCCTCGTGCCCGCCGGCCAGGGCGTGAAGAGCCAATGGCTCATGCCCGCCGCCAAGGGCCGCCCCATCCGGGTGACGTTCTGGTATCGGATACCCGAGGGCGCCGCGCTCACAGCCAAGGCCGCCCTGTTTCAGCAGAGCCGGTGGCTGGGGAAATACCGCGAGTTCGGCGTGTTGGCCCCAGGGAACGGCGACTGGCAGCAATTCGACGCCCTGTTCTCGATCACCGACGCCGAGGCCACCCATTTCGACATCGAGTTCGTCGCGGCGGGCGGCGACTGCCGCGTCGACGACATCGCGGTACGTGTCGAGCCGCCCGGGCCGCCCGAGGAGGTTCTGATCCCGAGTTCCGCGGACGGCAGCGAACAGTCGGCCCTGATCTGGGTGCCGCCGGCGGCGCAGCCCGGCGCCGACGGCCCGCCAGTGCCGCTCCTGGTGAGTCTCCACAGTTGGTCGGCCGGACGCGGCGCCTACGACTCGTATGCGGGCGCACTCGAGGGATGCCGGCAACGGGGATGGGTGTTCCTGTCGCCCGAATTCCGCGGGCCCAACCGCCAGCCCGAGGCCTGCGCATCGGAACTCGCCGTTCAGGACATTCTGGACGCAGTGGCCTACGCGCGGGCCCATGCGCGCGTCGATGAGCGGCGGATCTACGTGCTCGGCGGATCCGGCGGCGGCCATATCGCGCTCGTGATGGCCCATCGGGCGCCGAAGCTGTGGGCGGCCGTGTCGGCGTGGGTGCCGGTGACGGATTTGGCGGCCTGGCACGCCTTCTGCCAGGAGAGCGGCTTCAAGTACGCGGGCGATATCGAGTCATGCCTGGGCGGCCCTCCGGGCGACGCCGACCGGGACGAGGAATACCGGAAGCGGTCGCCCCTGTTCTGGCTCGAACATGCACGGGGCCTTCCAATCGACATCCAGACGGGCATCCATGACGGCCACGATGGCCGGGCCATCCCCATCGATCACTCGCTCCGGGCGTTCAACGCGTTGGCCCGGGCCAATGGCCACGCCGACGCCGCACTCACCGATGAGGAGGTCGCGTTCATGACGCGCGAACAGGCGGTTCCGGAGCACCTGGCTGCGGAGCGGACGGATGAGGCGGGCCGCGAGCACGCCATCGTGTTTCGCCGGACAGCCGGGCCGGTGCGGCTGACGCTCTTCGACGGGGGCCACGTCATCGATCCGCCGCCCGCGCTGGACTGGCTGGCGTCGCAGGCCAAGCCGTAGCGCCCCTACTCCATCACGAGATCGAAGGACGCCGTTCGTTCCTGCCCGGCGGCCAGCGTGAAGGGGGCGCCATTCAGCATGGCGAAGAAAAGGTGCATGCAGCCCCCGTTCCCGTCGAGCAGGAAGGGGTTATCGGGCGCGACGGGCCCACCCGTGAAGTTGCACAGCCGGATCGTGTGTCCGCGAACGCGGAGTCGCATCCCGGCCCGGGCCCGATCGACGCCCGGCCCCGCGAGTTGGAACACCCGTTCGCCCGGGTGTTCGCCCGGCCGGCCGTCCAGCGGCGTCCCAGCCCCCACGGCCTCCCACCCTTCAACGGGCGCAAAGGGGATGCGATAGGCGAGGAAGGCCTTTGTGTCGGGCCGATCGGTTGTCGCCGCTACGCCGAGGGTCACGTGGATGACGGGCGATTCGTCGACGGTGTAGGTGAGGCGATAGGCGACGGGCGGCTCGATGATGTGGCCCTTGGCGACGCCGTTCCAGGAGGGCCGGCGCAGGTGGCCGCGGAAGGTGATGGACGTGGCGACGTCGTCGCGTTCGATGTCGAGTTGCGGAGTCGTCTCCCATTCCGAGGCGACGTGCAGCCCTTGTTCGAACAGGCCCCAATCCGTGTAAACTTCCGCGGGAAACGCCAGGCAGGAGTGCGACTCGCCCGGGAACTCCAGCCCGAAGAGGGCGCCGCCATGGCGCCGTGCGAAGGCGGCCGAGTATGCCCCGTTTGAGACCTTCACCCATTCCGGCTCAACCGTGATGAATCCATCCACGGATCCGTAGGGTTTCCGGGCGAGTTGGGCCAGATAGGCCTCACCATCGGGATACTCGGCAACGTCGAAGGCGTCGGAGCCGGGCGGCACGTCGATGACGAATGCAGCCTGCTTCCCGAGGCACGACGGATCCGTAAGGCGGGCGGCCCGGAGAAATCCGGTATCGGGAAACCGGATCGCGACGGCCCGTCCATCCGGCGCGACAGCTCCGAAACAGCCCGTGCCGGGCTCGTCCCAGAGCCGGTTCTCATAGGGCCGCCAACAGCGCGCAAGGGGCGGCGTGGCGTCGACGTGGGTTTCGCCCTCATTCACCGCACGATGGCGATCGACGAACTCATCGCGGAGCAGGCCCTCGGGACTCTCGATGAACCACTCACTGACGGGGCCGAGTTGAATCGTGTGGCGCACGACGCCGCCGGGCCGTTCTTCCTGCCGCCGCTCGATCACCAGGGGGCCTGCACCCTCGCCCGCGGCCGGGCGGGCCTCCGCCGCGGGAACGGCCCGGGCCGCCGCGCGCAGAGTGAGGACGCGAGGCCTATACGCGGGGATCCGTATCGCGCCACCGCGCTCGAGCCGTTCGCCCGTGACGGCATCCTGGCAGATGGGCAGGCGCCCGGCCAGCGTGTCGGGCCAGTCGAGCACGCACTCGCTCTCGGCAGGGCCGAAGTTGACAGCAACGATGGCGGCGGTGTCCTCGCCGGCCCGGGTAAAAGCCATCACGAGCGGATCGCCGGCCGTGACGCCGTCGAACACCGCGCGGCCGGCCTTCAGTTCCGGGAGGTCGCGGCGGAGCCGGAGCCACGTCCGCAACTCGGGCGCAAACCCGATCTCCTGTTCCTGATGAAGCAGCAGCACGCCGGGCACAAAGGCGCACAGGGCCGTCAGGGCCTGGGAGGGCCCTACCCCCCAGAACTCCTGGGCCGCGACGGTGTCGTGGTTTTCGAGGAATCGCACGAGCGAAGCCTGCTGCAGGGGTGAGTGGGTAATCTGCTGTGCCGCAAGCCATTCCCGCGCCTGGGCCACCCACCGGGCGGTGTCGGACTCGCGCGTCATCTCGCGGCACACCATGTAGAAGGGGTAGTCGAACAACAGATCGCCCGCGAGGAAATGGCAGGTGGCCCCGGCCTCGGGCATGAGGATCGCCTCGGGGTTGATGCGCCGAATCGCGGCGCGCAGCAGCGCGTTCTGGCCGATACCGCCGGCCATTCGGGCTTCGTTGGCCCGGCGCCCGCGGTTCAGCCGCCAATTGAGGCTCTGTCCGGTGCCGCCGCAGTCGAGACGGAAGCCGTCGCAGCCGAATTCCCTCACCCAGTAGGAGCCGAGATCGACGATGTGGGCGCGCCAGTCCGGATCGGAGCAGTCGGCCGACAATACCGAGCCGCTCCAGGCCTTCACCCGTTCGCCCTGTTCGTCGATGCACCAGACATGCTCGGGAAGCGAGGCCACGTCCGGGCTGCCGGGGCTGATTCCGTAAGTGACGATATCCATGAGCGTCTTGAGGCCTAGTTCATGGCCGGCAGCGATGAACGAGCGAAGCTGCTCGGGCGTGGTGACTTCGGGATCGATATTCCGGAACTGCGGGAGGTAGTACACCCATGGCGGCTTGTTCGAGACGGGCAGCAGCCAGACGCCCGTCACGCCAAGCTCTTGTAGATAGGGGAGTTGGGCCTCGATGGCGGGCATGCGGTTGCCGCGATCGCCGGCGCCCCAGGATTCCAGCCGCCCCCAGGGGTGGAGTTCTTCCAGAACGGCGCCGGCGAGCCATTCGGGCCGATCGGCGGGCGGGCCCGGGCTGGCCTGTGCGGCGAGGGCGTGCGCCGCGTGGAGAAACGCGTCGCCGCCGCCGATGGCCACCTCGATCCACTGGGTGCCCAGTTCGAGCGTGTCGCCGGGCCGCAAGAGGGCCACCGTGTCGAATCGGTGAACGAAGGACACCCCCTCCCCCACCTCCTCGACTTCGACGCGGGCGTGATCGAAGCCCAGTTCGTAGCAGGCGAGGATTCCGAGCCCTGCGGTGCGCGAACGGGCGTACGCGCACCCGGTGTCCGCCCACGTCCATCCGCGTTCCCGCGTTGTCCGCCCGGACTCGGACGGCGAGACGGGACGCTCCTTAACGGGGTAGTTGCCGGGCAGGCACCAGTAGGCATCCTCGGCGCCGCCCACGGAGACGCCGGGCACGCGGAAAGCTGTGCCCGTGATCTTGACGGGCTCCGGCCCGCCCCACTCCACGGTGGCGGTGCGCGCGATCCGCCGGGAATCCGGCGCGACACGATAGGACGTCGTGACGGCCCAATGCCCGGCGCGGCGGCGCACACTCACCCGGCGGCCCGCCGGGGACTCGTCCACCTGCGGCGGCTCGGCGCTCCAGTCGGCCTGGGCGGGCCACACCCAACCGGGCCCGGCTACCTCGAGATCCGCGCCCGCCGGGACGCCGAGCAGGTTCGGCCCGTCGGCGGGCAGGGCCAAATCGATCCACTGCCCGGAACGCCCATTGAAGCCGAGCCGGACTCCGTCAACGTGGACAACACAAGGTTCAGAGGCGCCGACTACGGCGATTGGCACCGCCAGGAGGAAGAGGACAGGCATTCTCAGCATCCCTTTGCACTGCATGCGGTTCGGACGGACAACCCGGCGGAGCGCCCTACTCCGGCGCGCCCTTGGGCGGCAGCATGCCCGGGAACGCGTCGAGCCCGTACTTGGCCCAGTCCGGCGGATGGAACCCCGCTCCATACCGCTCAACCATGGCCGCCTCGATTGCGCCTTTCAGTTCCAGGAGCCGGGCCATCTCGGCGTCGTTCCAGCCGAGCTGCTCGCCGTGCATGATCCAGCGCCACGTGTAGTTGTGGGCCTGATACAGCTCGCCGAGTTGGAACTGCTTCTCGGCCTCTTGCAGCAGCGCCCGCCGCACCGCCTCCATCGTCTCTTCGTCCAGCCCCTCCCAGTGTCCCCCGTCCTCGGCGATGGCCAAGGCGATGATCTGGCTCACCACACGTTCCGCGCACTCGATGTGCCACGCGCGCACAACCCGCAGTTCGTCCGCCTCGTTCTGGATCGCGCGCGCCCGATCCGGCTCGATGCCTGCCGCCTCCTCCTCGCGCAGTTGCAGCAACTCATCGCCGACGGCCCCGGCATCCGCAACAGACGTCTCAAGCAGGGCGCGCAGTTGGTTTTTGCGCGCTTGCCGCGCCATTTCCTGGCGGTTCTCGATGAGTTCCTCGAACCGGCGCTGCTCTTCGAGCCGGATCATCGTGGTGGCGTGCTTGTGAAACCCGGCGGCCCCGAACGCGGCCACGAGCACGAGGGCCGTGCCCAGGCCCGTGGCGAGGGCCGGATGGCGGGCGATCCAGTTGCTGAGGTGCGACACCGGCCCGAGTTTGTAGGCCGACGTGGGCAGATAATCGCGGTAAAGGCGGATGTCCTCGGCGAACTCCTTGGCGGTGGCGTAACGCGCGTCGGGATCCTTGTCGAGGGCCTTCATGCAGATAGCGGCCAGCACGCGGCTGGCGTAACGGTTGAGCCGGCGGGGCGCACGGGGCTGCCGCTGCATGATCTGTTCGAGGACTTCGGTGCGGCTCTTGCCCTGGAACGGGAACTCGCCGGTGAGGATCTCGTACAGGATGATGCCCAGCGCGAACACGTCCGTGCGGAGGTCGACGTTCTCGTTCTTGCCGCTGGCCTGTTCGGGGGACATGTAGGCAGGCGTGCCCTTCAGAATCCCCCGCTGGGTGGCCGTAAGGCCCTGGGCCTCATCGGTTTCGTTGAGGTTCTTGGACAGGCCCCAGTCCAGCACGAGCACCACCGCGTAGTCGTCCACCATGATGTTCTCGGGCTTGAGATCGCGGTGCACGATGCCGCG
>JAFGTL010000187.1 GCA_016934125.1 Candidatus Hydrogenedentota bacterium | reverse complement strand
TAGGCCCGTGCGGAGCCGGGCCGTAGCCATGCTGTTTCGCAGTGATTGGGAATGGGTCCAGGGGGCGAAGCCCCCTGGCGAAATTGGAAACGGGAAATGCAATTTGCGTTTTTCTCAATCCCAGTAGACGGCGGGGCGTCCATCGCGCAGGAGTTGAACGCGTTCCTGCGGGCGCACCGGGTGGTGTCCGTCCAAAAGGAACTCACCCAGCGGGACACATCGCCGTGCTGGCGGCTGTGCATCGAATACCTTGAAGGCCCAGCCTCGCCGCGCGACGGGGAACGGCGAGGGCCGCGCGTGGACTACAAGGAGGTGCTCTCGGAGGAGGACTTCGCGGTATTCGTTCGGCTGAGGGAGGCCCGCAAGGAATGCGCAGGCACAGAGGGCGTGCCCGTGTACGCGATATGTACGAACGAGCAGTTGGCCCAGATAGCCCGGCGCCGCCCGGCGTCGGTGGAGGAACTGCGCGAAATCGAGGGGTTGGGCGAAGCGAAGTGCGCGAAGTATGGGGAAGCGCTGCTGGCGGCCGTGGTGGAGCAGAAAGGCGACGCCGATGCGGAGAGCGGGGAATGTGATTGAGCGTATCGCCGATCCCGACAACATACGCGCGGCATACCTCCTGGCGTCGCGCGGCAAGCGCCATCAGGAGCCGGTAAAGGCCTTTGGCGCCGCCCTGGATGCCGAAGTGATCCGAATCCGGGAAGACTTGCTGTCGGGATCAATGGCATGGGGGCCTTACCACCGGTTTCAAATCTATGATCCGAAAGAGAGAAGCATCTGCGCGGCGCCCTTTCGCGACCGCGTGGTGCAGCATGCGATCATGGCTGTATGCGAGCCCTACTTCGAGTCCTACCAAGTCCACGACAGCTATGCATGCCGCAAGGGAAAGGGCCTGGACGCGGCGTTGGCCCGGGCGCGCTCCTATACCCAGCGGCGGCGGTGGTACGCAAAGCTCGACGTCCGGAAGTACTTCGACAGCGTGGATCACGAGGTGTTGAAGACGCTGCTATGGCGTCGATTCAAAGATCGGCGGCTCATGGCGGTTTTCGAGTCGCTCATTGACGGATACTCGGTGCATCCGGGCAAGGGCATTCCAATTGGCAACCTGATCAGCCAGTTCTTCGCAAACCACTACTTGGCCCTTTGGGATCATTTCGCGAAGGAGATCCTTCGGGTGCGCCATTACGTGCGATACATGGACGATTTCGTCTTCTGGAGTGACGACAAGGATGAGTTGAAGGGATATGCGGCAGCCGCGAAGATCTTCCTCTACGAGCGGCTCGGGCTTGCCTTGAAGCCATTGTGTCTCAACGCCTGTTCTCGCGGCATGACGTTTCTCGGCTACCGGATGTTGCCTTCTGGAATCACGCTGTCACGGAGAAGCCGAAAACGGTTTCGCGCGAAACTGAGTGCATACCAGGGCCGCTATGAGAGGGGTTTATGGACTGAACAAGAGACGGCCCGGCACGTCGAGCCCTTGATGGCGTTCGTGCAGCGCGCGCCTGAAGACCGCTATCCGCGCCGGACTGTCGAGACTCTGGGGCTCTGTCCGAGGGCTCGAACCGCGTGAATCGCGGCGGCAGCTGGAACAACAACCCGAGGAACTGCCGGACGGCGAACCGGAACAGGAACACGCCGGAGAACCGGAACAACAACCTCGGCTTCCGCGTTGCCTTGCCCGTAGCTCAGGAGCGTTGACGGATGTCCGCCACTGAACAGGACAGAGTCCCGTCCCGGCAGCCCACTGCCGGGCAAATGGCTCACGGGCGGCGCGGGTTGGTAGCCGGAGAGGCGACGGCTCGCGCCGCCGACGTCCACACGCCACATTCCCGAATCGACAGGCGAGGGCGCCTGTCCCACACTAGAATCCCCGTCTTGACTTGTCCCCTCCGGCTTGATGGCCACGCATCCCCTCCTCTTGGGTGTGAAGAGCGGGTGCGGCCTGGAGGCCGCACCCCAACGGCGTGTGCCCTTCGGGCGTTGCACGCCTTCGGGCGTGCGCCGTTCCGGCGCTTAGGAAGAACGCTGCGCGTTCTTCATGGCCGCAGGCTTCGTGCGGCGGTTCCGGGTGTAGCCTTTCCGGATCCGGGCTTTCTCTTGTTGTGGCACAGCCACGCGGCTGCGGAAGGAGCACACGTCCATCTCTACTCGCAGCGGGGCGGGCGGCCGTTGATGTATTTGTGAAGGACGCTCGATACCAGGGTTTGGTACGGCAAGCCGTCTTCGGCGGCCTTCTTCTTGAAGCGTATAAGATCCCGTTCGGTCATGCGGATGTTGACGCGCTTGTCTTTGCGCTCCGTGGCTTGTGCGGCCGCCGCATAGCGGCGTCTCTCCTCGGCGGCATTATCTACGCTGCGCCATTCTCCGCGCTCGACGGACTCGAGAATGGCCCGTTCTTCTTCAGTCAGCTTCATGTCCCTTCGCTCCCAGGTAGTGCCTCGTCATCTTCCGGGCCGGAATGAGTGTCTTGAGGAAGATCGCGTCTTCCGATTCGACGAACGGGACGAGTCCGGGGGTTAGCTGAGTTTGAGTTTGCGGAAGGCGATGGCGCACATGCGGAGGAGGAGGAGGCCGTGTTTCCATCGCTGGATCTTGATTTCGCCGTAGGTGCGGGCCTGGTAGTGGATGGGCATTTCGACGATCTTGAGGTTGAGTTTGGCGGCGCCGAAGAGGAGGTCGAAGTCGCCGAAGGGATCGAAATCGCCGAAGTAGGCGCGGTTGGCTTTGATCTTTTCGTAATCGCGTTTGAGGAGGACTTTGGTGCCGCAGAGGGTGTCTTTGATGCGTTGTTCGAGGAGCCAGGTGAAGGCGACGCTGAAGGCCTTGTTGCCGAGGATGTTGAAGAAGCGCATGGCCTGCTTCTCCATCTGATAGACGAGGCGGGTGCCGTTGATGAACTCGCCGCGGCCCTCGGCCATGGCCAGGAAGAACCTGGGGAGATCTTCCGGCGGCACGGTGAGGTCGGAATCGAGGATCATGAGCACGTCGCCCTGGGCCGCATCGAACCCTTTGCGGACGGCGTCGCCTTTGCCGAGGGAGAGCATCTTGCCGGTGTGGGCCTCATCGCTCCCGCGGGGCACCTGGTGGATGAGCTTGATGTCCTTGTCGCCGTGGTATTGCTCGATGGCTTCCTCGATGCGCTCGACGGTGCCGTCGGTGGAGTCGCCGTCCACGAAGATGAGTTCGGTGTGGGCGCCCATCATCGGGGTGCGCTCGACGGCGCCCTGGATGTTGCCGGCCTCGTTCCGGGTGGGGATGATGACGGAACACGTCAGGGCATCGGGCTGGACGGGCGCGCGGGCGGCCGTCGGCTTGGCGATGAGGTAGTTGACGAGGCAGAGGCGCCGGAGGAAGGGGAGTTTGGCCAGGAACCGGTTGCAGATCGCGGCGAGGCCGGGCACGCCAATCGGGAGGAGGAGGCGGTAGCCGGCGCGGACGACTTCGAGGCCGTTCAATTCGAGCAGGTTCGAGATGTCGTCCACGGAGAGCCAGTTCTGATAGAACTGGGGCATCTTCCGGCCGAGCCGTTCGCCCGCCTTGAGCACGGGCTCCCACAGGAAGTTGTAGTACGTCACCACGAGGCGCGAATCGGGCCGCATGACGCGTTCGAGTTCGCGGAAGGCCTGCCAGATGTCGTAGAGATCGCCCACTACGTTCGACATGATGATGAAATCGAAGGCCTCATCGACGGGCAGCGACTCGGCGTCGCCTTCCACGAAGGTGAGTTCGGGGTGCTTTTCGCGGGCGATGCGGATCATCTCGGGGCTGAAGTCGACGCCGACGCCGCGGCTGGGCCGTAGCGCGGCGAGGAGATCGCCCGTGCCGCAGCCGATCTGGAGGACGGAGGCGCCTTCAGGGATGGCGAGCCGGTGGAAGCGCTCGAGTTCGGCGTGGTAATAGGCGTGGCGGGCGCGCCAGGAGTCGCGGTCGGCGGCGATGAAATCGTAGTAGGCGCGGCGTTCCTCCTTGGTGCGGAGGCCCTTGACCTTACGCCAGTCCCGGCCGGCGGGCATGGGTTCGTCTGTCACGGGCGCGTTCCCCCAAGTCCTCTGTTTCCGAAGGGTTGCGGTGGTGGGTTCCGACTATAGCACCGGCCATGGGGCCAGTCAAAGGCGGATGACGCGCGCAAGGCGGATGATTCGTTGGGGCGAACTTGGTATGCTCAGGGCGGCATGCTGAACCGGTTGCTCCAACATCCCCTCACCCGGGGGCTCGACATGGACGCGCCCGAGACGACGGCGCTCCGGCAACGGCTGTTTCGCGAGAAGCCGTTTCTGCGGCGGCTGTACGGCGAGTTCCACGCGCGCATGGCGGCTGCGCTGCCTGCCGAGGGCGGGCGGGTGCTCGAACTGGGCGCCGGCGGCGGGCCCGAGCCTGCGTTTCCCGATCTGATCCGCTCGGAGTTGTTCCCGGTGCCCGGCATTGCGGCCGTGCTCGACGGGCGGGTGCTGCCGTTTCGGGCCGGCTCCCTGCGCGGCATCGTGATGACGAACGTGCTCCACCACATCCCGGAGCCGCGCCGGTTCTTCGCCGAAGCGGCGCGCTGTGTGAGGCCCGGCGGGGCCGTCGTCATGCTCGAACCGTGGCTGTCCACGTGGTCGCGGTTCGTCTACGGCCGCCTGCATTACGAGCCCTGCACGCCCGGCATGGAGGAGTGGCGCGTCACGGGCGACGGGCCCCTCACCGGCTCGGATGAGGCCCTGCCCTGGGTGATCTTCGAGCGGGATCGCGCCAGGTTCGAGGAGGAGTTCCCGGTGTGGCGCGTCGACGCCGTGACGCCCGCGTGCCCGTTCCGTTACCTGCTGTCGGGCGGCGTATCCATGCGGAGCCTCATGCCGGGGTGGACGTTTGGGTTGTGGCGCGGCGTCGAGCGATGCCTGGAGCCGTGGATGGGGTTCTGGGCCATGTTCGCGTATATCGTGCTGCGCCGCACCGACTCCGGGGCATGAGTCCGGCCGCGCGGTTCAGCACACGGTGACGACGAGGCCCTCGGCGCTCACGTTGAAGTCGAAGAAGCGCGCGCGCTCGTTCGGCGGTTCCGCCTCGAGGGCCTGCCGGAGGCCGGCCGCGTCCTTGGGCGACTTGCAGGCCAGCAACACGAACCCGCCCCCGCCCGCGCCCAGGAGCACCGCGCCGTGCACGTACGGGCGGACACGGGCCAGCAGGGCCTCGATGGCCTCGTTGGTGACGCCCGCGTCGAGCCGTTTCTTCAACTCCCACGCGCTGTCCAGGGCCCGGCCGAAGGCCGCGGGATCCTTGCGCGCCATGGCCTCAGACACGACGGCGGGCTGGGCGTGGATGCGTTCGAGGGTGGCCATGGCCGGCCGTTCGCGATTGAGATAGCGCGCCACCACGTGCTGGAGGATGTCCTTGGCGAGCCGGGTGAGGCCCGTGTAGTAGAGGAGCGTCGAGCCGCCGTTCGCGTGGGGATCCAACACGTCGGCCGGCACAAACCGGATGAGCGGACTCGGCACGAGCCCGGGCTCGCTCGTGATGACCTTGGCGCCGCCCACGGCGCCACCGATCTGATCCTGCCAGCCGCCGCCGGTGGTGAGGGCCTGTTCGAGGCGGAGCACGCCGTGGAATAGCTCGCGTTGGGTGAGGGCGCGGCCCATGACGCGATGGATCACCGCGAGGAGCACCGTGCCGGTGATGCTCGACGTGCCGAGCCCGCTGCCGCTCGGGATGGCGGAGAGCGTTGTCAGTTCGATGCCGCCGCCGAACGCATCGAGCATATCGGTGAGCGTGACGCCGTCGGGCCAGAACTCCGCATCCGGCGAGAAGCCCGCCAGGGCGAGGGCGGCCTTGGGCAGCGAGAATCCGCTCCGGGCGTGCCGGTAGTCGAGGAGTTCGTCGAGGGTGCGGATCTCGGTTCGTTCGCCGAAGTCGATGGACGTGAGGCGGATCACGCGATCCGCAATCACGCGGGCATAGGCCTGGATCGGCGGCTGGCCGTTGAGGTCGACGGCGGCGTTGAGCACGCAACCGCCGCGTTCGAGGGAGTACGGGGGCGTATCCGTCCAGCCGCCGGCGAGATCGAGGCGGGCGGGCGCGCGGCCCCAGACGATCTCGTCCTGCCGGAGTGCGCTCCGGGGCGGGGCGGCCGGTTTCGAGCCGCTGGCGGCGATGGTTCGGCCGAGGTACTCGAAGGCGAAGGCCTTGGCGCGGGCCGCCCACGCGGGCACGTCGTCCAATCCGCCGACACCCAGCCCAACGGCGTCGAGCCATTCCCGCTTGGCCGGGGCGAGGGCGGTGTCCAACCCGGCCAAGGCGCCCCGCAATCGATCCGGGCAGCATTCGTGCACGCGTTCGAGCACGGAACCGGCCGTGTGAAGCACGCGCGAGAAGTCGAGCGCCTCGATTCCCGTGCCCGACGCGCCGGTGACGTCGTAGCGCTGCAACTCGTCGAGCAGGGCGGCCAACCACGCGGTGTCCTCGCCGGCGATTTCAACGGCCGATGCCAACTCGCCGGCGGACAGGCTGCTGTCCGGCCGGAGGAGCCGCGGGAGCGACTTCAGGATCTCGCCACAGCGGATCCGGGCGCGCCGGTGGTGAAACGCGTCGTGATCGGCGCGTACGGCGATCTCGGCCAGGGCATAGCGATCCGCGGCGCGCCACGAGGCCCAATGCTCGGGGCCGGCCTCGGCGGGATCGAGCAGCCAGAGCCAGTCGCGGTAGGCGAGCGGATCCGATACCGCCGGGAACACCCGCGCGTTCCACACCGAGCACTCCTCGGGCGCGAGGGCGGCGTCCCAGATATCGGCCGGCTCGACGCCGGCGAGATCGGGCAGCGCGGCGATAGGATGGCCCCAGAGCGCGGCACCTTGGGCGGCCGACGCCTTGAGGCCGTCGGTGGCGCAGTAGCAGCGCACGAAGTACACCGGCGCGTTGTCGCGGCCCGTGCCGGGAATGACGTCGAGGCAGGCGTCCCGCGGCAGCGAGAGCGGCGCATCCACGTCGAGGCCGGCCACGACGTTGCCGCCCGGGAGTTGCAGTTCATCGCGTACGCGGCAGCCCTCTACCCAGGCGTCAGCGCCGACGAGCCGGCCACCGTTTGCGATGTCATTGTTGATGGCGATGCATTCACGGGCGGATGCGCCGCCGCGATCCCGTCCGGCCAGTTCCTGGCCGCTCGTGATCAGTTCCGGCAGCGTGCCGAAATGGAGAAACGAGCACTGGGACAACGCCTGGACGTGGAACGGCACCGACGAGAGCCCATTGAAGAACGCTTCGAGGGCCGCGTCGGGCCACGCGGAGCCGGCCCGGCGCGCGGCCGCGGCATGATGCGCCGGCGTGGCATCGGTTCCGAGCGCACAACACACCTCCAGGTAGAAGTCGAGGCCGTAGGCGTCGATTGCCGCGCCCATGGGCCCGCTCCAGGAGGATTCGGCGTGCGCGGCAGCGGCGCCGCAGGTTTCGAGGAGGGCAACGGCCGTTGCCGCGTCGAAACTCGTCACGCCGACGTCCAGCAGCGTCCGCTGCCACCGATCCACCGCGCCATGCTCGCGTTGCTCGTCGGGCGAGGGCTTCTGGAGGAACAGGCGCACGGCCCCGCCCGGGCCTTCGCAGAACACGCCGTGTGCGGCCGCCTGCTCGGGCGCGGCATGGGCCGCCAACCCCGTGATCCCGGGGCGATCGAAGCGCACTTGGCGCGGATCGAACTCGAGCAGGGCATCGCCCGACACAATGACAACCTGCCCGCAATCCACGCCTTGCGGCGGCAGGGCGAGATACGTCTGGATCTGCCTGTCGAACAGCGTCGTACACAAGGCGCGATCGGTGTCGCCGGGCACGGGGACAAAGAGCTTGCCGCAGGGGCCGTACACGGGCAGGCGTTTCGAGTCGCCCCCGGCGTGGACGATGAGAATCCGGCGGCCGCGCAACACCGCCTCCCATGCCGCGGGATCGCCGGGCCATTCGCCGCCTGCAGACAACTCGCGCCGGAGCACGGTGGCCAGGCAATGCACCGTGCTGCCGCCGCTGCCGATCCGCCGCCCGCCCGGATCGGCCACCACGAGCACCTCGCGCGCGTCGCTCAGGAATCCGAGGCGGACGCGCGCGGCGAGTTGCGCTTCATACGCGGCAGCTTGGGCCGCATTCGACGCGGTGATTACGAGGTAATCCCACGGCTCCACAAGCGTATGCATTACGGCTCCTCAGTTCGCGACGCCGAAAACACGCCGCGTGCACAGGCTAGTGTTCCGGCCGGGCCCTGTCAACAGCCTCTGTCCACAAGTTCAGGGCCGGGATGGGCGGATCACGATGAAATGGCGGTGTGTCAGTTCGTTCACTGGCACCTCGGCGTAGGCCTTGACGCGGACGCCGGACAGCCCGAGTTGCTCGCCGTCCCGGGCGAGCCGGATGATCTCGCCGGTGGGCTCGAACTGCGGCCCGTGCAGGAGGCCGAGATCCGGCTCCGCGACGAACACGATTACCTCGATATCGAGACGGGATAACACCGCCATGGCTTCCTGGCCCCCGTCCGGCGTGAACTTGTCCAGGTGCCAACTCGGCTCGATAACGTGCTCGCGGTGCAGCAACCCCCAAGATCGCGGCGGCGCGGCGGCGCTGTCCACGAGCACCGCGCCGGCCAGACGCTCCGGATACGAGGCGATCCGCCAGTCCATGGCATCCGTCCAGACGGGGAATCCGCCGGCGACAACGCCGATGTGGCGCTGGGACACGTGGCGGTTCTTGAGCACGAACCGGGCGAGCCGGCGCGTGTCACGGAATCGGTTTGCGTGTTCGAGGGCGATCTCGAAGCCATCCGGGTAGCGCGCGCGCATGAACTGGGTGTATTCGTCATCGCGTCCGAACACCACCTCGCTCCAGTACGAGTCGCGCCAGCCGTACTGATTGCACTCGGCATCGAGCCGATCGATCATGCGGCGCCCTGCGTTGACATTGAACAGGAACAGCACCGCCAGGAGCGCCATGCCGGCGGCCCGTCGTGCACGGCCCGCCGTGCGCACGGCCGCGAGCAGGTAGCAGCAGGTGAGCAGGTTCGTCATCACTTCGACGAGGAGGAGATCGCGGAGGTAGAAGCGGGCCGCGAACAGCGCGTTGAGCGCGGCAAGGGCGCTCATCGCGACGGCAACGGTTCGCGCTTTCGCGTCGGCACGGCTGCGTCCCGAGAGTATGAGGAGGGCCAGGGCGGCTAGATGCACGCCGAACACGGCCGGGTTGTAGCGGATCTGGAGGGCCAGATCGGCGAGGCGTTCGCCGAACTCGCGCGATGCGAATCGATAGAGCCCTGGAATGAGGAACAGGAAACTGAAGTCGTACGACAGGTATGTCCAGGACTTGGCCGGATCGGCGTAGCACAGGAAGTGGGCGGCGAAGGAGGCGACGAAGCCGGAGGTCATGAGCGTGGCGTACAGGGAGGGCGCAAACCACGCCGCGGCAGCCTGCGGGCGCCACGCCACGATGGATTGCAGCACGATCAGCCCTGCCATGGCGAGCAGTACGAGCAGCAGCACATGCGTCGGGCCGGTTTCGAGGGCGAAGAAGGTGAACACGCCGACTTCGCGGGGCGTGGCCAGAGCCGCCATGAGGAGGTTGAGGAACACGCCCGCGTTTACGAGGCTCAGCGCCGCGGCGGCCAGTGCGCGCCGTCGGCTCGGCGGGGCACCCTCCCCGTGTTGGCGGAATCCGGGGATGAGTTCGGGCCGCGCAAACAGGAGCAGCCCGGGGATGACGGGGAGGAGAAAGAGGAGTTGGATTTTGGACAGGAAACACAGGCCGATCATGGATCCGGCCAGGAACAGCCAGGCGAGGCGGGCGCCGGGCCGGCCCATCCGTACGGCCAGGGCCACAGCCCACAACGCCGCCGCCCAGTACAACACGCCGAAGAACTCGCTGCGGATCATGCTCGCGTGATACAGGAGGCTCTGCTGCGTGCCAAGCGCCGCGAGGATCAGGAGGCACCAGGCGCGCGACGGGCGGAACACCACCACCAGGGCGCTCCACAGGAGCAGCGTGATGGCGAGGGCTACGATGGGCGATTCGGCGCGCATGAAGGCCGTGAACTCGGCCATGGCCGCCAGCGGATTGAGGGATTCGGCCAGATCCTGGAAGGACAGGATGGAGAGCGGGCCGAGGGCGTGGGCCGCCTGCTGCGTGAGAAGGTAGGGCAGGAACATGCCGAAGGAGGGGTGGCTCGCACACTCGGGATACTCGCCGCTGTGGATGAGGAGCAGATCCTTCGCGACGACGAAGTCCATGTCGCCCATGAAGTAGTACGGGAACTGAGAGGCCATGTGGACGAAGGAGAAGGCGATGAGGCACGTCAGCAGGGCGACAGCCACCAGGAACAGCACCCCGCCGTGCGAATCCGGGCCGCGCGCAGGCGCGTCGGCGGCACGGGCGGACTGTCCCTCTGCGCCGGGCGCCGGGCGCTCCTTCGTGTCCATGTACGTCGTTCCCCCTCGTGACATGCGCGCACAACGTGTGCGCTATGTCAGAGTATCCCCGGCGCGCCGGAGGATTTCAACCGCGCCGTCCGGTTGCGGCGCCGTGTCCAGGCAAGTACAATCGCTTTCCGGCCGTTGAGGTGCCCTCTGTGCGGTGCGTGGGGATGCGGCGGAGAACAAGACGCGGAGAATGGACATGAGAAACCGATGCTACGTCGGCGCGGTGTTGGCCCTGTGCTTGCTCGGGGCTGTGGCGTGGGGCGAAGAGATGGCGCTCGACTTGTCGGCCGCGAACGCGGCGGAGCAGTGGGCGTTCTCGGATGGAAACGGCCGGATCCGGGACGGGGAACTCGTCCTGGATGGACGGGCGGAGCCCACCAGGGCATTCTTCCTCCCCTCTGAATGGGGCGATGTGACGCTGACGGCCAAATTCATGGTGGAGCCCGCGGCCCAAGGCGTCCTGGCCTGTGGGTTCGTGGTGCGGGCCGTGGACGGCGCGACGTACTACTACGTGCATTACGATCGAGGGCAGGCGATCCTGTGTCGATCCGACGCGCAGAAGCCGTGGAACGAGATCAAACGCGTCAGCAATCTCGACAAACCCGCCGGGAACTGGCACGAGGGCCGGCTCGAGTGCGCGGGCGACACGCTCCGGGTTTCGTTGAACGGCACGTTGCTGTACGAGGCGAAGGACACGACACTGAAGTCGGGCCGCATCGGGTTCTACGCCGGCCAAGGGCTGGCCCACGTCAAAGACATCGTGGTTTCCGGCGAACCACACAACGCAGAGGGCGAATTCGTCATGCCACCGCCTCCTCCCAAGCAGTTTGTCCACGTGTGCACCGATGCCGGCGCCGGCGGCTACGAGGCCTTCCCGGACGTGTGCCGGCTCAGCGACGGCCG
>JAFGTL010000186.1 GCA_016934125.1 Candidatus Hydrogenedentota bacterium | reverse complement strand
GCGCTCATCGTATCCGGGGCGTTCTTCGTCAAATTCTCGGGCTCCCAAGGGGCGCAACTGATCGGCTGGGCGCTCATTCCGTGCGGCGGAGTCGTGTTTCTCCTGGGCGTCATGAGCTTCCGGAAGAACAAGCGGCACATCGCCGAGATGGGGCGGCGCGCGGCCGAATCGGAAGGGAAGGGCAAGGAGGCCCGGTGAAATACCCGGTGCCCGCGCAGCAGGAGGCTGGGCGCGTGCAGAGATTGATAGGCAGCCCATTGAGGGGAAAAACACGCTTCATGTCCGGGCGTTCGCGTGTGTTGGCCGCGTGGGGATGCCTCTGCGCGGCAGTCTCGATCGCCGCGGCCGCATCGGCCGGAATCACCAGCTACACGGCCGAGGAAGAGCGCGGGAGTACGCGCCTCACGAGCGTGACGGTGCAGCGGGGCGGGAACCCGGTGGTGTTCGATGCGTCGAAGCTCATCCAAGTGAACGTCCTCCATTTCACCTCTCTCGGCGCGACCCCGGTGGTCGTTCCCGCGGGAACGGCGCCGCCCGCACCGGGCAAGCGGAGCGACTTGCTGGGCGTGACGCTCAACGCGGGACTCATCAACCCCGGCGGAACGAAGGCCGAACTGACGGCGACACCGGTGCTGACCGGGCCGGAGGCCACGCCCGGGCTCGCCGTGGCGTTCCGGGAGCCGGTGGTGAACCTCGAAGGCGACGATGTGGTGTTCTTCGAGCTGCAAACGAGCCAGAACTCGTATCCGGCAGGCGATCCGGTGCGGGTGGCGCCCCTCGAATTCCGAGAGGGGCTCCATTCGATCACCATCGAGGCCTATGACATTCAGTTCGCCGATCCGAAGGCGCACGTCCTGGCCACCTTCGATACGCTGTCCACCGGGAGCCCGCCCGCATCGTTCGACGCCGTGAATGACGGCCCGTTGAAGCCGGCCGGCGGCGGAAGCGGCTTCAAGGCGTTGGCGGTGGCCATCGATCTGTCGCAATTGGGATATGGCGATGGCGAGAAGGTAGCGGGGTTGTTCTTCCAGAACGCGCCGTCGGACGGCTCCGTGGTGGATCCCATCTGCATCGCGGGCTTGCCGTTGCCGCAGGCGCCGAACGTGCTCGACGAGGAGCCCAGGACGCGGGCCGATCACCCGGAATTGCTGCTCGAGGAGTTTTTCGAGAGCCCTGAAGCGGATTTCGAGGAAATCGTGTTCGCGGCGCACGTGCCCGGCAGCGACCACTGGTATGCCAACTTCGGATACTACTCGAGCCCGGCCCGGGAGTATCCGCCGCAACGCGCACCGGATGGTGTGAAGCTGCCGCCGATCTTCAAGGATGGCGGGCGCCTGTGCCGGTTGAACCTGCGGACGCACGAGTTAACGGTTCTCCTGGACGATCCGAAAGGCGGCGTCCGGGATCCGCAGGTGCATTACGGCGGGGAACGAATCCTGTTCTCATACCGGCCGGGCGGCGAGCCGTATTTCCATCTCCACGAGATCAACGTAGACGGGACGGGCCTGAAGCTCCTCACGAGCGGGCCGTACAACGACATCGAGCCGACGTACCTGCCCGATGGCGGCATCATGTTCTGCTCGGATCGATGCCGCCGGTTCGTGAACTGCTGGATTACGCCCGTGGCGACATTGTATCGCTGCGAGGGCGACGGTTCCGGCCTGCACGCGGTATCGGCCAACATCGAACACGACAACACGCCCTGGGTGTTGCCGGACGGGCGTGTCCTCTACATGCGGTGGGAATACGTCGATCGGAGCCAGTCGCATTTCCATCACCTGTGGACAATGAGCCCCGATGGCACGGGGCAGATGGTGTATTACGGCAACGAACGGCCCGGTTACGCCATGCTCGATGCCAAACCCGTTCCGGGAACCAACCAGGTGGTGGCCTCGTTCTCGCCGGGCCACGGCCGGCACGAGCATGCCGGATACGTCACGGTGATCGATCCGCGGCTCGGGCCGGATTCGGCGCCGTCAGCGATCCGCATCAGCCGGGGCGGGGCGGAGTTCCGGGATCCCTATCCGCTGTCTGCGGAGTACCTCCTCGTCGCGCGGGAGCGCGAGATCCTGCTGATGGACGACGCCGGCAACACGGCACAACTCTATGCGTTGCCCGAGGCCGACGCCCGGATGTTCTGCCACGAGCCCAGGCCATTGAAGGCCCGGGAGCGGGAGCGGGCGATTCCGCCGCGGGTGGATCACTCGCAGCCGAACGGGCGCCTGTTCCTGGCCGACATCTACGAAGGGCGAAACATGGAGGGCGTCGCGCGCGGCGAGATCGAGAGCCTCCTCGTCCTCGAACAGCTCCCCAAGCCGGTGAATTTCTCGGGCGGCATGTGGCCCATCAGCATCGGCGGCACGTTCACGCTCGCGCGCGTCCTCGGCTCCGTGCCCGTGGAGCCCGATGGATCGGCATTCATCGAGGTGCCCGCCCTGCGGCCGCTGTTCTTCGTCGCGCTGGACAAGGACGGCCTGGCCGTCAAGCGGATGCAGAGTTTCCTTTCGGTGATGCCGGGCGAGAACACGGGATGCGTCGGCTGCCATGAACGGCGGCTGACCACGCCGCTGTCGGGCTCGCCGCGGCTGGCGGCCATGGGCCGTGCGCCCAGCCCCATCACGCCGATCCCCGATGTGCCCGACGTGCTCGATTTCCCCCGCGAT
>JAFGTL010000013.1 GCA_016934125.1 Candidatus Hydrogenedentota bacterium | reverse complement strand
GCCGGGCCCGAGATCGGCGTCGCCTCGACCAAGGCCTACACCTCACAGTGCACCGCCTTCGCCCTGTTCACCATCTGGCTCGCCGAAACCCGCGGCGTCATGGACAAGGCCCAGGCCAAGGAGATGATCGCCCACCTGCGCACCCTGCCCGAAAAAGTCCAGTGGATTCTCGACAACCAGGACGACATCGTCCGCTGCTCACAGGATCCCAAGTACAAGGACGCCGAGAGCGCCCTCTACCTCGGCCGCGGCTACAACTTCCCGAGCGCGCTCGAGGGCGCCCTCAAGCTCAAGGAGATCAGCTACATCCACGCCGAAGGCTACGCCGCCGGCGAGATGAAGCACGGCCCCATCGCCCTCGTCACCGACAAGCTCCCCGTCGTGTGTGTCGCCCTCGAAGGCGACACCTATGATAAGATGGTATCCAACATTCAGGAGATCTGCGCACGCGCCGGTATCGTCCTGTCCGTGGCCACCGTGGGCGACGAGGACATCAAGAAGCACAGTGCCGACGTGTTGTACGTGCCCGAGTGCTACGAGCCGTTCAGCCCGATCATCGCCGCCGTTCCGCTTCAGTTGCTCGCCTACTACATCGCCACCAACCGCGGCTGCGATGTGGACCAGCCCCGGAACCTGGCCAAGAGCGTGACGGTCGAATAGCGAAGGAAAGGGCATCTACAACGCCCCCTGCAGCGGCGTCCGGGCTCGCCCCGACTCGCCCGGCAGTGAGTATGCGGCGCGTCCGGCGTTCCCTGAATGCCGGACGCGTGCTGCTTCTGCAGCCCGGTGCGCGCTGCGTTCTGGCGGACGCCGCCGCCGCCGGGCAGCGACGACACGGCGCGTCTAAGGTGACCAGAATCTGGCGGAATGGCAAACAAATGCACCCCGGATCGGCGCGGCCCGGCCCGGGGCCTTCAGGCAGTGGCGTTGCATAAGACGCGGCATGCCAGCGCGTTGCGATCCCAAGCCGTGAAAACGGCACGCCCGGACGACGGGTGGCATCGAATATGCTCCCCTAGGGCGTGAACGTTGAACGAAGATGCTGCTGGAACGCCGGAGGACGAGACATGGGACTTCATTGGTTTCATGCCATGGACGCAGAAGGGGAGACGCCCATCAGCCGGGCCGCGAAGAGCGGGCACCCCGCGCTGATGGAGCTCATGCTGCGCCAGGAACAGGATGACTCGCCGGAACAAGGCTCGGGCGATACGCTGCTCCAACGCGCGGCCTACTGGGGCCTCGAAAAGGCCGTCAAGAAGCTCCTCGCCACCGGCGCCGATCCCAAGGAGTGCGATCGCCGCGGCGAATCCCCGCTGCACAAGGCGGCCCGCCGCGGCCACGAGGACGCCGTGCAGGCCCTCGTCGAGAACGGGGCGGATGTCAATTCCGCCGATTCTCTCGGCCTCACCACACTGCATTGGGTGGCCTTGAACGGCCGCAGGGACGTGGCCGAACTGCTCCTCGACAGCGGAGCCGACGTCAACATGCGTAGCGATTTCACGGGCGGCCTCACTCCCTTGGCCGTAGCCAAACTCATGGGCTACGACGAACTCGCTGAGTTGTTCGGCACGCGGGGAGGGACATACTAGCCATCCGGCATCGGGCGATTGGAGGGGCGGGGTTGGCGCACCACCAGCGGGACCACGTCGCAAGCGAGGCGGGCCGTACGGCCCGCCTCGCTGCATCTTACCCCGGCAGCGTCCCCTTGGCCGATCAGGATTGGCCGGCGGGTTCGGGCCGGCCGCGGTGGATGAACCAGAGGTTGCGCACGTAGATCAAGATGGTGGCCAGCATGCCGATGGCGAACACCCATTCGGCCCGCTGGACAAAACAACCCATCTGCAGGGCGGCGGCGGCCACGCTGAGGTGCCAGAACACGGGCGGCACGACGCTCTTCCGCTTCCGTTCGGTGGCGATCCACTGGATCAGGAACCGGCAGGCGAACAGGGCCTGGCCCGCCGCGCCAATAGCGAGCCAGAGCCAGGTGCGGCCGGCCTCAGCCGGGGCGGCCTCGCTCGTGATGCGGTATTCGCGATACCAGGTGAACACCAGGAGGCCCAGGGCGACGGCGCACACGACGGCGACAAGGCCGTGGGCGGCGATGTTGAGCCGGCGCGACAGCCGGCCTTTCTCGCGCCAGATGTGAATCAGGTTGCGCACGTAGACGACGATGTTGAAGCTCTGGCCCAGCGCGCCCACGGGCGACTGGAGGTACACGGCGTAGGCGAGGAGCATGACGGAGCCGACGCTGCTCATATACCAGAAGGCCACCGGCATGACGCTCCGCTTCTTCAACTCGGACGCGATCCACTGCACGTAGAACCGGCCGTAGAAGATCGCGGCGCCCACCGCGCCGAACGCCGTCCAGATGCCGTGGGCCGCTCCCCCGGATTCGCCTGCCACGCTACTCGCCCCCCTCGACTTTGGGATCCACGTAGCGCCGCCGCAGCCACGCCACGCCGATGAGGTCGTAGATGCCCCGCCAGAGCCGGTTGTTGATGCCGTATTTCGAACGGCCGTGCACACGCGGATGATGGCTGACAGGGCACTCGGCGATGGTCAGGCCGCCGTTGCGCACCATGGCCGCGAAATACCGGTGCACCCCGTTGAAGGGCACGATGTAGTCGACGCACCGCCGCCGGAATCCCTTCGTGCCGCAACCCGAATCCCGGATCCCGTCCCGCAGCATCCAGTTGCGCACCGCGTTGCCCACCTTGCTCGACACCCGCCGCACCCAGGTATCCCGCCGCGTCGCCCGGTAGCCGCACACGCAGTCGTACTCTTTGAGCAGTTCGAGGATCGCCGGGAAGTCGCAGGGATCGTTCTGCAGATCGCCGTCGAGGGTGAGGATGTACTCGCCCGCCGCCTGCCGCATGCCCGTCACGAGAGCGGCCGACTGTCCCTGGTTCCGCGCGAGGTGGATCGGGCGGATGCGGGGGTTCCGCTCGTGGGCGGCGTCCAGCCGGGCGCCCGTGCCGTCCGTGCTCCCATCGTTCACGAACAGGCACTCGTAGTCGTAGTCATCCGCCAGCCCGCTGAACACCTCCTCGATCTTGGCGCACAACGGCTCCACATTCTCTTCTTCGTTGTAGAACGGCACGACCACCGTAACCAGCGTCTTCATTCGTCCGACTCCGTGTCCAGGGGGCCGCATTATACACGTTCACCCGCGCCGGGATACAAGGGGCTGAGAGGGGAGCGCGGGCGGCCGGGGAGGGCGCGGGGGGCCAATTTGGCACTCCAGGGCCCGATCTGCTGACACTTTGCCGTTTTGGCAGCAAGATTCGCCTGCTCTTGCCGCTTCAGGCCGATCAACGCGCCATTTGGGCAAAACCGGGCCTCGATCCCGAACACGGCCGAAACTGAACGATCTTCTTAAATCTTTCTATCACTTTGATTAACACAGGGGTTGACAAGGCGGCACAAGGCTTGCTAAACTCCCGGTTCAGGTGCACAGCGGAGCGGTCCGGCACCGGCTTCGACCAGGAACCGGACAGTGCCAAATTGGCGCATACCAAAAGCGCCCGGGGCCGCACCCAGGACAGAAGATACATGAAGTGAGGTTAAGAAGGGAGAGAAAGCAATGAAAGTGCAGCCGCTTGCTGACAGGATTCTCGTGAAGCGAGAAGAGCCGAGTGAGACCGTTCGTGGCGGGATCATCATCCCCGACACGGCCAAAGAGAAGCCCCAGGAGGGCAAGGTTGTGGCCGTGGGCCCGGGCCGCCTGGACGACGAAGGAAAGCGTGTCCCCATGGAAGTGAAGAAGGGCGATCGGATCCTCATCGGGAAGTATGCCGGCACCGAGGTCAAGATCGACGGCGAAGAGCACATCATCTTGCGCGAAGACGACGTGCTTGCGGTGATTCAGTAGCCTTTGGCTCTCCGCGTCGATGCGGCGACCAAGGATTTAAGGAGGATAGGACATCATGAGTGCCAAGCAGCTTGAGTTCGGTGAAGGCGCGCGACGGCGTGTGCTTGCCGGTGTGGAGAAGCTTAGCAAAGCGGTGAAGTCGACGCTGGGCCCCAAGGGCCGCAACGTCGTGTTGGATAAGAAGTGGGGCGCCCCGACCGTCACCAAGGACGGCGTCACGGTGGCCAAGGAAATCGAGCTGGAAGACAAGTACGAGAACATGGGCGCCCAGATGGTGAAGGAAGTGGCGTCGAAGACGTCGGACGTGGCCGGCGACGGCACGACGACGGCGACGGTGCTGGCCGAGTCGATCTACCGGGAAGGCCTGCGGAACGTGACGGCCGGTGCGAATCCGATGGCGCTGAAGCGCGGCGTGGACAAGGCCACGGAGGCGGTGGTCGCCGCGCTGGCCAAGCTGAGCAAGCAGGTGAAGGATGACCTCGAGGTGATCAAGAGCGTCGCCACTATCTCGGCGAACAGCGATCACGAGATCGGCAACATCATCGCCGAGGCGATGAACAAGGTCGGCAACGACGGCACGATCACCGTCGAAGAAGCCAAGAGCATCGAGACGACGCTCGAAGTCGTCGAGGGCATGCAGTTCGACAAGGGCTACCTGTCGCCGTATTTCGTCACCGATTCCGAGGCCATGGAAGCGGTGCTCGAAGAGGCCTACGTCCTGATCCACGAGAAGAAGATCTCGACGCTGAAGGATCTACTGCCGTTGCTCGAACAGATCGCGAAGAGCGGCAAGCCGTTGCTCATCGTCGCCGAGGACGTCGAGGGCGAGGCCCTGGCCACCCTGGTGGTCAACAAGATCCGCGGCACGTTCCAGGCCGCGGCCGTGAAGGCGCCGGGATTCGGCGATCGCCGCAAGGCCATGCTCGAAGACATCGCGATTTTGACGGGCGGCAAGGCGATCACCGAGGACCTCGGCATGTCGCTGGAGAAGCTGACGCTCGCCGACCTCGGCCGGGCCAAGCGCGTCGTCATCGACAAGGACAACTGCACCATCGTCGAAGGCGGCGGTTCGAGCGGCGACATCATGGGCCGCATCAATCTGATCCGGCGCCAGATCGACGAGACCACGTCCGACTATGATCGCGAGAAGCTGCAGGAACGGCTGGCCAAGCTGGCCGGCGGCGTCGCGGTGATCAATGTCGGCGCGGCCACCGAGATCGAGATGAAGGAGAAGAAGGCGCGCGTCGAGGACGCCCTGCACGCCACCCGTGCCGCGGTGGAAGAAGGCATCGTGCCGGGCGGCGGGGTCGCCCTGCTGCGCTGCATCGACGCGCTCGAGAAGCTCGCGCTTGATGGCGACGAAGCCGTGGGCGCCAAGATCGTGATGCGCGCCCTTGAGGAGCCGCTGCGGCAGTTGGCTTCGAACGCGGGCGACGAGGGCGCCATGGTCGTCCAGACCGTCAAGGGCAAGAAGGGCGCTGTCGGCTATAACGCCGAGACGGGCGAGTACGAAGACCTGCTCAAGGCGGGCGTCATCGACCCGACCAAAGTGACGCGCGCGGCCCTTCAGAATGCGGCGAGCGTGGCTGGTCTACTCTTGACGACCGAGGTGCTGGTGGCCGAGCTGCCTGAGCCCGAGAAGGAAGCGGCTGCGGGCGGCCCGGGCGGCGGCGGAATGTACTAGGCACTCACCGCGTGAACCGGCCCCGCGCGCAGCAGGCGGCGAGGGCGGGGTGACGCGTGTGTCCCATAGAGCGCCGGGGCGGAGTTTTCCGCCCCGGCGCGTTGTTCGTCCCGTGGACATAGAAGAGGCCCTGTCCGCGCCTAGCACAACATGTAGGGGACAGGGCCTTCGCGATCTACAGAGTATGGAATACGCGGCCTCGACTCGAGGGAGGTCAGGCCGCCGAGTATACGCGTGTCTTCTTCTTGGAGTCCGGCTCCTTCGCGGAGTCCGCGACGACGCGGCGGACCTCCTCGAACGCCTTGGCGGCGCAGACGGGACAGTAGCCGTGACTGACGAAGGCGCCCTTTCTCAGGGGCGTCCGCAGCTCGACCCAGTGGCCGTCCTTGCGCACTTTCTTACACACACAGCATTGAACTATCATTCGCTTCACCTCGCCGTTAACTCTTGGCGTCTGCCCCGAAATAGACGCATATCATATGCCAAGATTCACACGTGTTTCGGCGAATTTCCTAAGTACTTCAACTTCAGCGTATTCTACAACCGAATGGGGTGAGCGTTTCAAGTGTGCTGGACCTCCATGTCCCAACCTGCGGCACAAAATGCCTCTTCCGGGGCTTGTTATGACAGATTCTGCCCAGTTTGTCAATTGACACATTCCGTAGATACGCAGAATTCGCAGATCGCGGCCCTGGAAACTTTGCCGCCGCAAAGTGCATACTATCCGAAAACACGGGGGCATCACCCATGATTGAAGTGAAGGGCCTCACAAAGCTGTACGGACACATCGCGGCCGTCGACGACGTGTCGTTCCATGTCGAGCGCGGCGAGGTCGTCGGATTTCTCGGGCCGAACGGCGCCGGGAAGACGACCACCATGCGCGTGCTCACCGGCGCGACGCCGGCATCGCGCGGCGTTGCGAAGGTGGCGGGCTTCTACGTGGACGACGATCCCATCGAGGTGAAGCGGCGCGTCGGGTATCTGCCGGAGAACGTGCCGCTGTATCCCGAGATGACGGTGCGCGGTTACCTGTCCTATGTGGCCGAGATCAAAGGCGTCGTGCGGCGCGCGCGGCCCGCTGAAGTCGGCCGCGTCATGGAACGCTGCGGACTCGAGGGCATGGCGGCGCGCGTCGTGCGGAACCTGTCGAAAGGATACCGGCAACGGGT
>JAFGTL010000012.1 GCA_016934125.1 Candidatus Hydrogenedentota bacterium | reverse complement strand
TGCCGTACACCACGGCCGTCAAGGGGCACGTGGCGATCGAGTACTTCTTCTTGAAGCTGTCGCGCCGGGGCCGGATCATCGTGGACACGGTGTGCCGCAGCATCGGCATCGTCCTGTTCTCCTTTCTCACGTGGAAAAGCGTGCACTACGGCTCGGCGCTCAAGGCGAGCGGCCAGGTAACGCCGACGCTTCAGGTGCCGGTGTTCTGGGTGCCGTACGTGATCGCGCTCTCGTGCGGCGTGGTGGTGCTGGTGATTCTCCATAACCTCCTCCATCCGGGCAAGGAGATGATCAAGCCATGACGCCGATCCAGGTGGGGATTCTGGGATGCGTGCTGTTGCTGGTGTTGCTGGCGAGCAGCATGCCGGCGGCGTTCGTCATGGCCACGGTGGGCGTGCTCGGGTTCGCGATCATCCGTTCGCCGGGCGCGGCCCTCAGCATGATCACGTCCGATCTCTACCAGACGCTTTCGTCGTACAGCTTGACGGTGATCCCGCTGTTCGTGTTCATGGGCCAGGTGGCGTTTCATGCGGGCATCAGCCGCCGCCTGTTCAACACGGCGTATCAGTGGCTCGGCGCACTGCCCGGTGGGCTGGCCATGGCGACGGTGGGCGCGTGCACGGGATTCGGGGCGATCTGCGGTTCGGGGCCGGCCACGGCGGCCACGATGGCCTCGGTCGCCCTCCCCGAGATGCGCCGGTTCCGCTACGACATGGAACTCGGTAGCGGGGCGGTGGCCGCGGGCGGAAGTCTCGGGATGCTGATCCCGCCCAGTGTGGTGTTCATCGTCTACGCCATCATGACGGAGCAGTCCGTCGGCAAGCTGTTCATTGCAGGCATCGTGCCGGGGCTCTTCATTGCGACGCTCTTCTGCGGCACGATCTACCTGAACTGCATCCGGAATCCGCACATGGGCCCCCGCGGGCCGCATACCACCTGGCGGCAGAAGTTCGCCTCGCTCGGTGGCGTCGCGGAAACCCTGGCCATTTTCGTCCTCGTGATGGGGGGCATGTTCCTGGGGTATTTCACGCCGACGGAGGCGGCGGCCATCGGTGCGGCGGGCACGCTGATCGTCGCGCTCGTGAAACGCCAGCTCACGTGGCGGGTGCTGGTGCGCTCGATTCAGGAGACGATCCGGACATCGTGCATGGTGATGATCATCGTGGCGGGCGCGGTGATGCTCGGGCATTTTCTCGCCGTAACGCGCATCCCCTTTGCCTTGGCGTCGTGGCTGTCCGGGCTGCCGTTGCCCGGATGGGCCATCATGGGGTTCATCATTCTCTTCTACCTGATTTGCGGGTGCTTCGTGGACGCCCTGGCCTTGATCCTGCTCACGATTCCCATCTTCTATCCGGTGATCGTGGAACTCGGGTATGATCCGATCTGGTTCGGCGTGATCATCGTCGTGGTGACTCAGATGGGCGTCATCTCGCCCCCGGTGGGCGTCAACGCCTACGTGGTCAGCGGGATCGAACGTGACATTCCACTGCAGACGGTGTTCAAAGGCGCGTTGCCGTTCCTGGGTGCGCTGATCGTTGCCGCGGCCCTGTTGGTGGCGTTCCCGCAGATTGTGCTGTTTCTGCCCGGCCTGGTGAAATGACGAGGGTGTGCTCGCAGCGAGCGTCCGGCGGGGCATCGAGCCCACGGCGGGGGCCGAAGCGGCACAGGGCGGGATAGGGAGGTGGACGGGACATGAGCGATCCAACCTTGCATGAGAGTCCGTACAAACGGATCCTGTTCTGCACGGATTTCTCCGAGAACGCGGATTTTGCCTTTGACTTCGCCATCGATGCGGCCCGGCGGCGGCCGGGATGCACGCTCTACCTGCTTCACGTCATCCCGGAACCGGATGCCCAGTTCTGGAAGACGTACATCTACGAGGTGGACGGCATCGACGCGAAGGCGAAGGAGGATATCGACGCCCTGATCGCAGAGCGCTATCTGCCGCGGGTGCCGGAGGGGATGGATCTGCAGATCGCGATGGAGATCGGGAAGGACTACAAGAAGATCCTCGAGTTCGCCGAGGAAAAAGACGTGGATCTGATCATCATCGGGCGGCAGGGACGGGGCGCATTCGGCAAAGTCCTGTTCGGCAATGTGACGGAGAAGGTTGCGCGGAAGGCCGAATGCGCCGTGCTGGTGGTCCCGCTCACCTTCGAGAAAAAAATCGCCGGCGACTGAGACGCGGCGCGGCTAGCCGTCGAGACGCTCCACCGTAGGCGGCTCGTCCGCTGCGGGGCCCTCGCTCTCATCGGGCTCGACGGCCGGGGTATCCTGCATGGCGCCGCCGGGCTCACCGACGTGATCGGCGAGGCGTTCGTCCTCGGCGGCGGTGTCCTCTCCCCCACTCCCATCGCCGCTGTCCTGCGACTCACTCGTGCCGGCGTAGTTGTAGTAGTCCTCGTACTGATCGCGATCGCCGTCCTGCTGTTCCTCGTAGCCGTAGTCGCCGGGGCCGGCCTTCTCTTCCTCGGGGTCGTCCGAGCCGGTGAGCGAGTCAATGTAGTCCTCGGGATTGTACTGCTTGAGTTGGCGCACCTCGTCCTCGACGGGACGCAGTTCGCGGGAGATGTCGCGTTTCGCGTCGTCCCAGTATCCGCGCACCTCACGGATGGTGCGCATGACGATCTTGGCGAACTCCGGAAACTTCTCGGGGCCGATCACCACGAGCGCCACGCCCGCGATGATGAGCATTTCCGTCATTCCGATGCTTCCGAACATGGCTAGTCTCCGCCCTCCTGGCTGTCCACGGCGGACTCCTTCTTGGCCTGCGCCGTCGATTCAGCGCGCTGCGACGCCGCGCTGCGCGAGGGAGCCGGATCCGCCCGCTTGCCACGGGGCTTCTTTACGGCGGCGCGCGCCCTTGCCTTGTCCCGGCGACGCGCGACGAGGTACGACATCCAGATGCTCAACTCATAGAGGAACACCAACGGGAGGGCCATCATGATCATCGAGATGGGATCGGGGGGCGTGAACAAGGCCGACAGCGCCGCGATGCCGACAACAGCGAACCGGCGGTAGGCCCGGAGGGTGGCCGGGCTGAGCAAGTCCATGTAGACGAGCACGAGGACAACCATGGGGAACTGGAACGCCGCCGCGAACCCGACATAGAACTTGATGAGGAGCGACACGGTGTCCTTCATGCCGAGCCGCGTGAGCACGTCGGGCGGGGCCATCTTCATGATGTAGGGCAGAACGAGGGGCAAGGTGCCGAAGTAGGCCACGGCAACTCCGGCGATCACGAGGACGGTGCCGCCGGTGAGGAGGATCATCGCGGCCCTGCGCTCGTTGGCTCTGAGCCCGGGAAACACGAAGGCACAGAGCTGGTAGACGATGAAGGGCAGGGCGAGCGCTACGCCGGCGTAGGCGGCGAGCTTGAGTTGCACCAGGAAGGCCTCGATGGGCGTGAGCGTGAGCCATTCCACGCCTTCCTGATCGCGCAGGGGGCCGGCCACGCACTCGAAGATCACCCCCTTAAGGCAATAGCAGAGCACAAAACTCACAACGAGCGCGATGCCGGAGTAGATGATGCGGCTCCGGAGTTCGCCGAGGTGTTCCGTGAACGTCATCCGCGCTTCGGGATCGCGCGGGCGCCGTTTCTTTTTCGTCTTCTTCTCGTCCACTTGTGTCAGTTGCGTCAGGGAGAGGGGCGCCGATTCACGTGCCCCTCACCGGGCGCCTGGTTGAGCCTGCCATGCCTCACAGGGTGGCCGCGGTTCTCTCTCAGGTGTTGTTTGTTTCAGCGCGGGACGTCCCGGGCTCAGAACTGCGTGGCTGAGCCACTGCCGATGGACTCCCCGAAGTCCATCTGCTGCGGCGGCGGCGCGGCGGCCGGCGCAGGTTCCGGCGCAGGTTCCGGCGCAGCTGGCTCGGGCCAAGGCCGCGCGCCGCTGCGCTCTCCCAACACCTTGAGCGCCTTGCCGGGCTTGAACGTGGCCACGTTCTTCTGGGCAATAGGCACCTGTTCGCCGCTCCGGGGATTGCGCCCCATCCGCGAATTCCTCTTCTTCAACTCGAACACGCCGAAGTTGCGGATCTCGATCCGCCCGCCGTCGACGAGGGTTTGCGTAATCGTGTCCAGGACAGCCTGCACGACATTGGCCACTTCGCCCTGGGTGTAGCCGAGTCTCTCGGCCAGGTGGATCACCAAATCCCGCTTCGTCACACGCGCCTCCTCATCAAGGACACCCGCACCCGGCACCCCAGCCGCCGCCGGCCCACCATCGGCCCCGCGCGGGGGGCGCCTCCGCGGCGGCGATCACCGGGAGATGATCCCGAACTGCCTGAGGGCGTCGAGATATGCCTCCCGCACCGGGGGAATGAGCGCGAGTACGCCAAGCAAGGCGAGGATTATCACCACAGTCATCAGGTTCTTCTTGGCCTTCGACGACATGCCGGTGACGGCGTCGGCCGCCGCGGTGCCAACGAAAACCTTCTCGCCCGCTTCGGCCCGCGCCCGCTTGTCTTCGACGCCGCCGAGCGTCTCGTTGATCGAGATAAAGGCCCGGTGCCACTCGTTCTGCAGCTTCTTGATGGCCACTTCCGACTGGGAGTAGATGGACTCGAGGTTGGTGGCGCCCGAGATGATGTTCATCGTGTTGGCGTCGAGTTTGTAGTCCGCCTGGAGGCTTTCCCGCAACACCTGGTGTTCCCGTGCCAGCTTGCTCTTGATCTTGAGGAACTGGTTCTCGAGCTGTGCCTTGTTGACGCCCGGACTCGGATAGGCGCTCAGGATCTGGTTGAAGAGGAGCCAGTCATTCATAAACTCGCGGCACAATTGGATGTTGCGATCGAGCGACTCGATCACCTTCAGTTGTTTCTTGCTCTGAGCCATTCCCCACTGCCTTTCTTCTGGACAGACTTCTTCAACCAAGGTTCATTCTACGGGCTAACGATAACACAGGATCTGGACAAAGTCAAAACCTAAGTCACCGATGCCAATATGGTTAGCCAATCCAGGCAGGGCGGGTGGGAGTCAGAGTGAGCCTATCCTCTTCTGGGCACACCGGCCTCCTCGAAGGCAGGCGCCACGTTCGCGTAGCTGGTGTTCGCCGCAGCCACGGGATCGTAGCCGGGTTTCCCGGACACGACGCCGCTGACTTCGCAGCACACGTCGGCGCGGTAGCCGCCGGCGTAGAACAGGCGCAGCAGAACGGCGTAGTCGATGGTGCCGCTTTCTCCGGGGAGGGTG
>JAFGTL010000185.1 GCA_016934125.1 Candidatus Hydrogenedentota bacterium | reverse complement strand
GTACGAGGTCTACCTGCGGAAGGCGCCCGGCCAGGGCCGGAGCACGTCGGCCGGCGGCGGGAAGCCGGCATGACCGTGGCGGGCAGGGTGGGCGGGCCCGGCGGCCCGGCGCGGCCCCCGAATCGTTGAGGGGGAGAGAGGGAGGGATATCTGGGCGCTCGTGGGGGAGCGCAGGAGGGAGATGGGGGCTAGCGCGGGGCGCTCTGGTGCCGGGGCCCGCCCGCGGGTGTTCACCTCGGCATCGGTCGCCCCGTCGCCAAGTCTTCCTTGCGCGCCATGTAATACTCGCCGTTCTCGTCCGCAAACGTTATGATCGCCCCGGCCTCGAACCAGGGGCAATCCACTTGCTTCTCGTGCTTCGCGACGCGCATCGTCCGTGGGCCAGCCTCCGCCGGCCGCCCCGGCGATCGTCCATAGTACCATCTATAGTACGACGCCGGGGTATTTATACCGCCACCGCGTGTGAGGATTACGAATGGATATTTAACGGGTGGACCCTATGGGTAAGAAGCTGACCAAGGACGGTATGGTGCTGCGTCGCGCGATACGCGCCACGGTCGACGCGGCGCCCGGCATCGACCACGCGGTCGTTCGCAAGGAGTATGGCGTGGCGGAAGGCATCGTGGCATCGGCGTTGACGAGAACATTAGCAGAGTGGGACGCTGCCATCGCGGCGGAGGGCGCTGCCCCCGCGGTTGCGCCGCGGGAAGCGGGGAAGGGGGCGCCGCCGGGGCAGGCGCCGCCCAAGCTCGGCATCGAGCAGGGATTCATCATGTTCCGGCGCAAGCCCGCCAAGATGGGCGAGGACCACATCTTCTGGGTGCCCCGCGTCTACATCAAGAACGGGCTCGTCGACCCGTCGTGCGTGTACGAGGTCTACCTCAAGCGGAAAGATAAAGGAGCATGACCGCCGGACGTGTACGTGGTGCATGATCGCGTCCGCTATATGCTCGGGTTGGGCTTCTGGGTGTTCGGGGCCACCGCAGGCCTTACCATGCTCGGGATGACCAAGTTCTCGCCGTCCTTCACAGCTCCCGCTATCGTTTTCGTGGGCTTGTACGTGGCTGGCGGGGTCCTAGCGTCCAGCGTGAAGCCGTATTTCGAGCCGAGCACCGGGCAGGTCGTCAAGCCGTTTCGCATGCTCTCGGGATTCATGGCTATCGGATGGCTGTTCGCGTCCATCGTGGTCGGCTCGATCTGGGCGGATCTACCGGTCACATCCCACGTCGTCTATTCCATCTATGTGGGTGTATCGATAGCGTTCGTGACCGATACTCTACGTCTCTACTCGAAAAGGATCCGCGCCAACAGGTTCAAGAAAGGGCTTCCGGATGCGGAGGAGGAGCGGATCGAGGGAGATGAGCCTCCCGGGCCAGAACCCCGCGAGCGTGAGCGTCATTCTGGCGGGCGTCCTGCTTCGGGGCCCGGCGGCGGCCTGGCGTACTGCCAGGGGTGCGGGCAGCCGCTCCCCGCGAAGCACGTTCGACGCGACGGCTCCAGGACGAGGTGCCCTTATTGCGGCCATTCGCTGCGGTGAAAGGTGCTGTTCCGGACCGCGTCGGACTCCTTTTACCTTTTATCCCGCATTGGTGTAGGGCCGATATGATCGAAGGGGTGATCTGGTTCGTCGCCGGCTGCCTCGCCGCCCGCGCTGCCCTGTCGGCGCTCAAGCTGGACAAGGCGGTCGCCGTCCTCGCGTGCGGCGGCATCCCGTTCCACGAGCTCAGCCACGTGGTTGCGTGCCTCGCCCTCGGGATCCGGGTCACGTCCGTCACGCTGCTGCGCGTCGACGGCCGCGGCTCGCCGAGCGGGGCGGTCGAGCACCGCGGCACAGCCGACCCCTACGCGTCGTTCCTCGTCACAGTCGCCCCCGCCGTCGGCGCGCTGTTCTGGTGCTGGCTGCTCGCGTGGGGCGCCGCCGCCGTGTGCGATGCCGGGCACGACGTGGCGTGGGCGTGGCTCTTCCTCTACCTCGCCGCCGCCACGGGCACCCGCTCGGCGCCCTCGGCGGCAGACTGGCGCGTGGCCGGCGGCGAGATCGCCAGGCGCCCCGGCCGGTTCCTCGCCGGGCTCGGCGGCTCGGCCGCGGCGGGCCTGGCCTGCTGGGCGTGCGGGTTCCCGCTGGCCGAGTGGTGGCACCTGCTACTGCTCGTGATCGCCGTGGCCGTCCCCGGCGTCGTGCTGTCCAAGCTCCACGGGCGGTGGCGGGGGGATCGATAGGCCGCGGCGATCATGGGTCTTCCCGCTTGATCGAATGCCCGTCGATCCATCCCTTGATAGCACCCTTCCTTATCAAGTGATACACGATCTCCTCGATCTGCTCGATGCTTGCATCGAATCGGAGCTGCACCTTGATGTCCTCGAAGGTTGTTTCCTTCCTCTCGTGGATGAAATTAATCAGTTTGGTTAGCGCTTGCTTGTTCCATCCGTCTTCCACCAGCCTGGCCCACATTCGTTCCATCACGAGTTCCCGCTTCGCCTCGCGCACGCTGAACATGCCCGAGACGATGCTCGTGGCGAAACCGAAAATACCAAGGATCGAGCTCATTGAGACTGAGAATTGAACAGCATGGGTCAGGAATCGACCGAACAAGTAAAGAATGACGAACCAGGCAGAGCTGAAAAGGATGATTTCAGCACTCACTCGCTTCCAGCCGGAATTTTTTGCGATGCGCTTGATCCGCTCGATGCCTTTTTCGAACAGCCCACCTGCCTTGTCTGATAGGAACAAGTCCCAATCGTTAATGTATGACATCGCCTTTGCATGGATCCTTCCCATAGATAAAGGATACTACCTCGACGCGGATCCATGGAGATCCGAGGCCATAGAACGGCCGTCCCGGACGTCCAAGCCCCCATACACTAGCTGACCTCGTCGACCTCGGCCCGACCCCCCATCCCCGTCATTTCGTGATCCTCCATCGAATCACAATATCGAACATGTATAACCCGTGGAGAGGCGCGGCGCGACTTTTCGTTTATAAAGAATAGGTCCCCTCGGTAAAGGTTCCAATATTCGCGTGTTGATACACCATGGCCATCACCAAGACCGACGCACTCCCCATCCAGGACTACCGGCCGGCAGCCGGCACCACCGCTCCCGCCCCGCGCGCCTGGGCCTCGCTCAGGCTCGCCACGCCGGGCGACGCGGCCGCCATCCAGACCATCTACGACGATGTGTATCGCGGCACGTACACCTACGAGGAATACACCGACCAGCACTACCTCGCGCACGACATGACCAGCGGCCGCGCCAACTGGTACGTGATACAAGACGATTCTGACCACGGCGAGGTCGCCGGCTGCGTGTCGGCGGCCGTCGACCTCCACCACTGGCGCGCCTACAGCCGCGGCATGATGGTGCGCCCCGCGTGGCAGGGCCGCGGCGGCGCGTCCCGGCTGTTCGGCGACGCGTTC
>JAFGTL010000184.1 GCA_016934125.1 Candidatus Hydrogenedentota bacterium | reverse complement strand
GCAACAGGATCTTGGCAAGCAGATTGCGGCGTGGAAGGCCTGGTGGGAGGCCCATGGCCGCTCGAAGTACGCGTATCTGGCGGAGCAACCGTCGGCTGAATGACTGACGATACCTCGCGGGCTTGACGGTTCCAGGCCGATCCGGACAAGTACCTCAACAACTGGCGCGCTTGTCGGGCATATAGCCGGCACCTTCGAGGCAATGCGGGATGACTCAGAAACCGAGGAATGAGCCTGATGGGAGGATCTGATGATGCTTACAAAGAGCCCTCGACCGGGCCGCATGGCCGCACCGGCCGTTGCGTTCTGGCTCACCGTCCTGTACATCGTCCTTCCGAGCGGAACTGCGTGGCCGGAGCCGAGGTACGCACCACGCCTTGAGCGGGCCCTGGAAAGGGCCGTCATCTGCACAGGAACGGCAGGGCCGGTGCTACGCGTCGTGCCAGCGGAGGAGCCTGAGTACCCCGGGGAATGGCACGTAATCCGCTTCGTGCCCGGACGCGTGCTGAAAGGGACCATCGCCCAACAGGAAATCCAGGTTCGATATCTGGCCCCTCTGCCCGGTGCGGGATCGGGTTTCTGTGTGTTTCCCAACCTGCCGGACAAGGGCCGGGCTCTGCTGTTTCTGGATGAGCCCGATGTCGGCGATCCGGCCTATACGCTGCCGCAGGACTGTGCATGTTGGATGCCGCTTGCGCCCGCGCCCACCGCGTTGGGCGAGGACGCCGGACTGGATGTGATCTCCGCGATCCAGTCCGAGGCCCTGGCCTCCCTGCGCTACCGCGGTGTGGGGGAGGCAGGCCTCTGGGTGGCGACGGTGCGTGCCTTAAGGATGTACTCCATTCCGAACACGGATATCGTCAGAGAATTGCGAGCCCTCTCTGTGTCTGAAGACCCCTCGCTACGTGTGAGGATGCTCGCGGCGCGCGTCCGATTCAAGGACTACGGGGCTCTGGAGGATATGGTGGTGACGCTCGAGGCCTTCGAGCCCTCCCCTGCCGTGACATGGCACGTGGTAGCCGGCGCCCTCGACTCCGTGGAGAGTGCCGAATGCTTGCCGTCCCTGAAGGCAGTTCTCGATTCTCCCACACTGGATGATGCGTACCGACTCCTCGCAGCGTATTCCGTCGCGCATCGGATCGATGATGATCGGGCTGTTCCGCTGCTCGTGGAACTCCTTTCCGACAGGGATCCTCGTGTGCAACTACACGCGATCCACGGCCTTTACCGCCTCGAGAAGACGGACAGGACCGTCGACTTGCCTGGGCCGGACTATGCGCCCGGGGTGGAGTTGTTTGAGGCGAACCCGGACAAGTACCTCAACAACTGGCGCGCTTGGTGGGCGACCACCGGCCGGCTCAAGTACGCCCACGTGCTCAACGGGAACTGATTCGCTCCGGGGGAAGCCGAAGGGCGTCTGCCTTTCACGCGCGGGGCCGCGGGCACTACGCGAGGATGTCTTCGTTCCCGGAGGAACACACGAGGATCGTGGGCGGGCCATCGCACAGCATGGGCTGATACCGCCGGTACCACTCGAGTTCCCCATCGGGCTCGGGCACCTCGAACCCTAGAAACACGCAATCGGCGCCGCTGGAGTGTTCGTCGAGCACCTCGGGGAAGGGGCGGGTATCGACCACCACCTCGGCGCTGGCGTCGATGCGGGCGTCGTGGATGAGGCGTTCAAGGGCGGCGCGGGTCGCGTCGCGGGCGGCGGCATCGTCGACTTGGCGCAGGAGACGCAGCCGCGCACGGCTCCATTCCCAGTTCCGGGTGAGCAGGTGGGCGAGCAGCACCATGAGCCCGCCGTTCTTCATGCCCCGCCACCACACGTCGATGCGTCGCCGGGATTGCCCGAAGGGCCGCTGGCCGGGATGCAGCACAACGATGCTCATGCCCATGGCCTGGGCCGTCCGGAACTGGGCCACGGAACCGGTGACGCGCTCGTCCTGGCCCGACCACCCGAACAGGGCCAGGTTCGGCCGGATCGGCCCGACGCACAGCGTCTGGAGCAGGCCGGCCATGGCGTGTTCGAGGTCGCTATCGATGACGACGACGGGAAAGGCGTGGATCCGCCGTTTGCGGCAGAACTCCTTGAGCTGGACGATGGCCGTGTCGCGGCGCGGGCCATACTCCTCGAAGCTGCCGACGAGGATGTTGACGAGGAACACGATGCCGCGGCCGGCTTCGAGCCACACGGCGTAACTCACGAGGGCTTCGCGCGACTCGGGGTTCCCGGAGAAGACAAGACTCGTGGGCCGCCAGTTCCGGGGCGTCTCCTCCATGGCGGCGAGCCGGGCGAGGTTGGTGCGCACGGCGTTGTAGAGAAAGCCCCGGCGCGCGTCGCCGAAAGTGGTGCTGAGTTCGCGGCGTTTGATGTGCCATACCAGGGCGGCCAGGAGGGCGAAGGCGACGGCCGCCTGCACGGGGTTGATGATGAACGCGACCACGATGCACCCGAGGCC
This sequence comes from Candidatus Hydrogenedentota bacterium, assembly GCA_016934125.1. Classification (GTDB taxonomy): domain Bacteria; phylum Hydrogenedentota; class Hydrogenedentia; order Hydrogenedentales; family SLHB01; genus JAFGTL01. Next base: position 3,857 of record JAFGTL010000184.1, on the reverse strand, counting down.
GCCGGCGAGGGCGGTGCTCCAGTGGAAGAATCGGAACCGCGGCCGGAACGAGGGGTTCTGCCCGGCCGCCTCGATGAAGGCGGCGATGTTCAGCATGCCGTAGGTGTAGAGGAAGAACTGGGTGATCGTGCCGGCCACCATGTTGAGGGCGCCGCCTTGGCCGGCCGCGCTGGCCCAGAGGAGCACGAGGGCGGTGATGACGCCGGTGACGATGAGGGCGCGGCGGGGTTCGTCGCCTTTGGCGGTGCCGCGGGCAAAGGGCCGGAGGAAGAGGAGGATCCGATCGCGTGACACGGCCTGGAGGACGCGCGGGGCGCCCATGTAGCTGCCGAGAGCGCTCGAGAGGGTTGCGGCGAACATGCCGGCAGCGACGAGGATGCCGGCACCGAGCAGGGCGTTCTCGGTGAGCACGAGATACGGCCGCTCGACGAGCGTCTGGCGGTCGAAGGCGCCGCCGCAGATCAGAATCTGGGCGAGGTAGACGACGAATCCGACGCCGATGGCGCCGAGTGTCCCGCGGGGAATGCTGCGCGCGGGTTCCTTGAGGTCGCCGGACATGTTGATGCCGGCCATGATCCCGGTGACGGCGGGGAAGTAGATGGCGAACACGATCCAGAAGCTGTAGTGGGTGTTGGGGGCCGTGTCCGGCCCGACGGGGGTGTACTGGCTCGTCCAGTTCGCGGCGAAGGTGGCCGGGGAGAACCGGAGGGCGGCGCCGCCGAGAAACACGACAATCGACACGGCGAGGACGGCCATGATGAGGTATTGAACCTTGATGGCCCACCCCGCGCCGACGTAGGTGATGGCGAAGAGGATCCCGGCGGTGGTGAAGGCGATGGCTGCATAATGGGGCTGAAGGGCCGTGAAAGTCTGGGTGATGGCCTCGGTGAAGCCGAGTACGTAGAAGGGCACGGACACGGCCTGCGCGAGGAACAGGACGATGCCGATGGCGCCGCCGTATTCGGGGCCGAGCACGCGGGAGATCAGGTAGTAGGCGCCGCCGCCCCGTACCTGCATGTTGGTGCCGATGGCGTTGGTGGACAGGGAGGTGGCCAGCGTAATGGACTTGGCGAGGATGAGGATGAGGATAGTGCCGAGGATGCCCGCCTGGCCCGTGACGAAGTTGGCGCGCATGAAGAGGATGACGCCGAGGATCGTCAGAATACACGGGGTGAAAACCCCGCCGAACGCGCCGAACTCGTTGCGCGCGTGCGGAGCCCCCTCGTCTCTCCGGGCCTGCTCAGCCATCGGTGCCCTCCCGGCACACGGACACGCCCGCGCCGCTGCAGCCACGGCGCCGTCCGATCAGCCGGCTCATACTGCCGCCCCCGCGATCATGCAGCGCCGTGAACTCACAGTTCGACGGGCTCGGCTTCTTCCTGGATGCCTGCATTCGAGCAGCCTTCCTCCTGCAATGCCGCGAGGAGCGACTCGAGCGCCTCGTCTTCGCCGTGCACCAAGAGGAGTTTTTCGGCGCGGTCTTTGAACCGCTTGCCGAAGGCGATCAACTCGGTGCGGCCGGCGTGGGCGCTCAAGGCGTTCAGCGTCTTCACTTCGGCCATCAGTTCGTGTTTGATGCCGAAGATCTTGATCTCTTTCTGGCGCTCGACGATGCGGCGGCCGAGGGTGTTCTTGGCCTGGAACCCGATGATGAGGATGGTGTTCTTCTCGTCCTCGCAGTTATTGCGGAGGTGGTGGAGGATGCGGCCGTGCTCGCACATGCCGGCCGCCGACAGAATGATGGCGGGCTTCTTGAGGTCATTGAGCCGCATCGAGGCCTCGCGGTTGCGGATGTACTCGATATGCTTCAGTTCGAAAGGATCGCCCGAGGCCTCCATGACATCGCGCATCTGATCGTCGAACAGATCCGTGTGGAGCCGGAATACCTCGGTGATGTTCACGGTGAGGGGGCTGTCGACGAAGACGGGGATCTCGGGGATCCGGTTCTTCATTTCGAGCCGTTTGAGCGCGTACACGAACTCCTGGGCGCGTTCCAGGGCGAACGTCGGCACGATGACCTTGCCGCCGCGGGCGTGCGTCCGGTTCACGACATCGGCGAGCTTGGATTCGACGGTTTCGATGGGATCGTGGTCGCGATCGCCGTAGGTGCCTTCCATAAGCACAACGTCCGCGTCGTCGGGCTCCCAGGGATCCTTGAGGATGGGCATGTTCTTCTGGCCGATGTCGCCGCTGAAGATGAGGCGCCTCGATTTGCCATTCTCCTGGAATTCGAGGAGGGGCATGGCCGAGCCGAGGACATGGCCGGCGTCCTTGAAGGTGACGCGCACGCCCGGCACGACCTCGAGGGGCACGTCGTAGGGCACGCAGATGAAGTGACGCATAATCTCGCGCACTTCGATATCCGTGTACAGCGGCGGCGTGAAGGTTTGCTCCTTCTTGGAGAGCCAGCGGGCGTCGCGCTCCTGAATGTGGGCGCTGTCGAGCAGCATGATGGCGCACAGGTCGCGCGTAGCGGGGGTCGTGAACACCTGGCCCCGAAAGCCGTGGCGGGCGAGCATGGGCAGGGTGCCGCTGTGGTCGATGTGGGCGTGGCTGAGGATCACGACATCGATGTTGCCATCGTTGAAGGGGAAGTCGCGGTTCTTCTCGGCGGCCTCCTTGCGGTGGCCCTGGAACATGCCGCAATCCAGCAGGATCCGGTGGCCGTTGACTTCGACGAGATGCTTGCTGCCGGTGACGCCGCGGGCGGCGCCGTAGGACGTGATCCGCATGAGTCTCCTTTCGTTGTTCCCCCTGGAACCGGGCGGCGGGCTAGCCCGCGGCTTCCCGATCGCGAATGCGGGGAGGGTTTGTCCGGTAATCGGCCACACAGCGCTCGATGAGCCTGCGCGGGTTGTCGTCGAAGGTGATGCGCGAGCCGGTGGCCTTCTTGATCACGGGCAGGAAGTCGTCGACATGATCGGCGACGCCGCCGGTGCCCGTGAGCACGCCGATGGGGCGGCCTTCGTCGTAGGCGATGGCGAATTCGCCCAGCGTGCCCGAGCGGCCCCCGACGACCACGACGATATCGCAGGATCGGACGCCGATGACTTCGCGGCCCATGAGCCCGCTGCCGGTGTAGATCATCACGTCGATATGGTCAATGGGGCTGCCGTAGCGGTTGACGTGTTCGTCGAGACTCATGGCCGGGGACACGCCGACGGTGATGCCGCCGCGCTCTTTGCAGCCCTGGACGGCGGCGTGGGGCAGCCCGGGACAGCCGCCCGTCACGATGGCGCAGCCGGCGTCGGCGATGGCCCGGCCCAATTCCGTGCAGTTCGCGAGAATCGTGTCCTCCATTTGCCCGCCCGCAGAGCCCATTACGCCAATCTTGATCAACGGATTCTCCACCAGATCCCCCTTTCCATGTCCGAAGTCCGGTAATCTCATACCATACGGAAACGGGACAGTTAAAGGCTCGTGATCGGGTGCATGCGACGAATAAAGGCGCCCCGGCGGCATGGATGCGCCGAAGCGCCCGGGAAGACTCCGCGGGTTCCCTTGTTCACTCAGTCCAGGGCGGGCGCCTGGGGGAAGTCGAGCGGGGTTTGGGCGACGTCGTTGATGTAGTTCGTGAAGAGGTTCAGCACGACGAGCGCCACGAGTTCCGCGATCTCGCCATCGCCGAATCCGGCGTCCCGGAGCCCGTGCACATCGCCGTCGGTAACGTGCCCGCGGCTTCCGAGGAGTGCCCGGGCGAATGCCATGGCGGCGTTGCTCTTCGGATCGTCGGAGACGCCCTTGCGGCTGGCGAGAATGTCGTCGTCGCTGAGGCCGGCCTGCTTGCCCAAGACGGTGTGCGCAGCAACGCAGTACTCGCACCCGTTGGCCTCGGCGACGGCGAGGGCGAGCCGTTC